>DATMOE010000363.1:0-4365 GCA_035568435.1 Herbaspirillum sp.
GATACGGCCTGCGGCCTACTCAGGACGAACGGTTTTCTTTAAGCGCCACACAAAACCCCGTTCGTCCTGAGTAGGCCGCAGGCCGTATCGAAGGATCACCTCTATGCCAAAATCTACTTAACTGAACGACATTACCGCCTCCAACCTACAATCAATAACGGTAATGATCCGGCTTATAAGGCCCGCTCTTCGCTACACCGATATAACCAGCCTGTTCAGTAGTCAACTCGGTAAGCTGCGCATTCAGTTTGGTCAATTGCAGACGCGCCACTTTTTCATCCAGATGCTTCGGCAACGTATAAACGCCAACCGGATACTCTGCCGTTTTGGTGAACAATTCGATCTGCGCAATCGTTTGATTGGCAAACGAAGAACTCATCACATACGATGGATGGCCGGTGCCGCAACCCAGATTAACCAGACGGCCTTCGGCCAGCAGAATGATGCGCTTGCCGTCCGGGAAAATGACGTGATCGACTTGCGGCTTGATGTTTTCCCATTTGTACTGCTTCAATGCAGCGACTTCGATTTCGTTATCGAAATGGCCGATATTGCAGACGATGGCCTGATCTTTCATACGGCTCATGTGTGCATGCGTAATCACATGATAATTACCGGTGCAGGTGACAAAAATATCGCCATGCTCGGCCGCATATTCCATGGTCACCACGCGATAGCCTTCCATGGCCGCCTGCAGTGCGCAAATCGGATCGATTTCGGTCACCCAGACCTGCGCCGATAACGCACGCATGGCCTGCGCCGAACCCTTGCCGACATCGCCATAACCAGCGATCACGGCGACCTTGCCGGCGATCATCACGTCGGTGGCGCGTTTGATGCCATCGACCAGCGATTCGCGGCAGCCGTACAAATTATCGAATTTCGATTTGGTCACCGAATCGTTCACGTTGATCGCCGGGAACGCCAGTTTGCCTTCCTTGAACATCTGATACAAACGATGTACGCCGGTAGTGGTTTCTTCGGTCACGCCGCGCACTTGCTTCAGACGCGACGAATACCAGCCGGGGCTGCTTTTCAAACGTTTCTTGATCGAGTTGAACAGGCAGATTTCTTCTTCGGAGCTTGGCTTATCGAGTACCGAAGCATCCTTTTCGGCGCGGGTGCCCAGATGCAGCAGCAAGGTCGCATCGCCGCCATCGTCCAGAATCATATTGGCTTGCACGGTATTAACGTCGCCCGGCCATTCGAAAATACGATGGGTGAATTCCCAGTAATCGTCCAGCGACTCGCCCTTGAATGCAAAAACCGGCGTGCCGGCGGCGGCAATCGCGGCGGCGGCATGATCTTGCGTCGAATAAATATTGCAAGACGCCCAACGCACTTTGGCGCCCAGCGCTTCCAGGGTTTCGATCAGAACAGCGGTCTGGATCGTCATGTGGATAGAGCCGGTAATGCGCGCGCCCTTCAACGGTTGCGCAGCCGCGAATTCTTCACGGATGGCCATCAGGCCGGGCATTTCGGTTTCTGCGATTTTGATTTCTTTGCGACCCCAGTCGGCCAAAGTAAGATCGGCGACGGCATAGTCCTGCACTGCGGAATTGGTATCGACGGCGTTCATCACGCCCTCCTTTCGTTAATAGAAAAAAAGTAACGTGAGCGCAGTTGCATACTGACGGTATCAAGCCTGGCAAAGGTTGGATCTAACGCAACCTCGTCGCAACGCTCCTTGATACGGATGTGCATTGTAAGGCAAAACAGATCGTTCGCGCATGGCGTTCGATCTGTTTTTGCTACAACTATTTTAAAGACCGGCGGCGGCCTTCAAAGCTGCCGCTTTATCGGTGCGTTCCCAGGTAAATTCCGGCTCTTCACGGCCGAAGTGACCATAAGCAGCGGTTTTTTGGTAAATCGGACGCAGCAAATCGAGCATTTGCACAATACCCTTCGGACGCAGATCGAAATGCTCGGCCACCAGTTGCGCCAGTTTTACGTCGCTGATTTTACCGGTGCCGAAGGTTGTCACCATGATCGAGGTCGGCTTAGCCACGCCGATTGCATAGGAAATCTGAATCTGGCAACGCGACGCCAAACCTGCCGCAACGATGTTTTTCGCCACATAACGCCCTGCGTATGCCGCCGAACGATCGACCTTGGAAGGGTCTTTGCCGGAAAACGCGCCGCCGCCATGGGGCGCAGCGCCGCCGTAGGTATCGACGATGATCTTGCGCCCGGTCAGGCCGCAATCGCCCTGTGGGCCGCCGATGACAAAGCGTCCGGTCGGATTGATCAGGTAACGGGTATTTTTCAGCCACTCGGCCGGCACGACCGGACGAATGATGTCTTCGATCGCCGCTTCTTCAATTGCCTTATGCGATGTCTCGGGTGCATGTTGCGTCGACAACACAATGGTATCGATCGACACCGGACGGCCATCGACATATTTCAGCGTCACTTGAGATTTAGCGTCCGGGCGCAGCCAAGGCAGGCGGCCATCCTTGCGCAGTTGCGACTGGCGTTCGACGATACGGTGCGCGTAATAAAGCGGGGCCGGCATCAGTTCCGGCGTTTCATCGCAGGCATAGCCGAACATCAGGCCCTGGTCGCCCGCGCCCTGATCGAGATCCAGGCCCTGGCCTTCGTTGACGCCTTGGGCGATATCGGGCGATTGCTTGTCGTAGGCGACCAACACCGCGCAGCTTTTATAATCGATGCCGTAGTCGGCATTGTCGTAACCGATGCGCTTGATGGTCTCACGCGCTACAGCGATGTAATCGACATTGGCATGCGTGGTAATTTCACCAGCCAGTACGACTAAACCGGTATTGCAAAGTGTCTCTGCGGCAACGCGCGCCAGTGGGTCCTGCTTAAAAACGGCGTCTAGGATGGCGTCCGAAATCTGATCGGCGACTTTATCGGGATGGCCTTCGGAAACAGATTCCGAAGTAAAGAGGTATTCGTTTGACATGCAAGGCTCCAAAAGTGAAATGACCAAAGTCGCGGCCAATCACTTGTGCCTGCGACGCTTTAGCGAAATTTTTATACCGTCTCGCAAGTTGTCTATTAACTTAACGGTTGCTGCGCGTGGTATTTTACGCCACTTTCAATAATGCTCGCAATTGCTCATGCTAGTCCCTCTTTTCCGCCTGCTGTCGCACCTGCCTTTGCCGATTCTGCATCTCTTCGGGACGGCCGCCGGCCGCCTGGTTTATCTGGCCTCGCCGGCCTATCGCAAACGACTACGTGAAAATATCGGCCGCGCCGGTTATTCGCAGCACTTATCGGCCGCCATCGGCGCCTCCGGCAAGAGTATGTTCGAGCTGCCATTCGTCTGGTGCGCGCAGCCGGCACGCGTGCTGCGCACCGCGCGCATCGAGAATTGGGCATTGGCGCAAGCCGCGCTCGATAGCGGCCGCGGCGTTATTTTTCTCACACCGCACCTGGGCTGCTTTGAAATCATTGCGCAGGCGATTGCTGCGCGGACTTCTCTGACCGCGCTCTATCGCCCGCCGCGCAAAAACGCCTTGAAACCGCTGATCGAAGGCGCCCGCGCACGGCATAATTTATTGCTCGCGCCGGCCAATCTGAGCGGCGTGCGAACGCTCTTGAAAGCACTTAAAAACGGTCAGGCCATCGGGCTGCTGCCGGATCAGGTGCCGCAGCACGGCGAAGGCGTCTGGGCCGATTTCTTCGGCAAACCGGCCTACACCATGACGCTGCCCGCCAAACTCCACACCATGAGCAATGCGCCGGTGATCCTGTCTTATGCCGAACGATTATCGTGGGGCCGCGGTTATGTGATCCGCTTCGTCGCCTTTGAGGAACCGCTGGGCGATACCCCGCAGCAACAGGCGCGCGCCATCAATCTGGCGATGGAAAAACTGATCGCGCGCTGCCCAAGTCAATATATCTGGAGCTATAACCGCTACAAGACGCCGCGCGGGGTGATGCCGGCTCCGCTTGCAGAAACAGAAACGGCCGACGGAGACGGCGCATGAGGGTGCTGATTGCAGCCATCTGGCTGCTGCACTGGCTGCCGCTGCCGCTGCTCGGACGTCTCGGCGAAGCGCTGGGATCGCTACTGTTCATCATCATGAAGCCGCGCCGCCGCATTAGTCTGATCAATCTGCGCCTGTGCTTTCCAGAACTCGACGAAGCGGCCAGGATCGAGATCGCCCGGCAACATTTTCAGGCTTATGCACGCAGCGCATTGGAACGCGGAATATTGTGGTGGGCTTCCGAAGCACGCCTGAAGAAACTGATCAAAATCGATGGCGATATTCCGCTCGAACGATTGCGCGGCGGCCCCGCCATTTTGCTATGTCCGCACTTCGTCTGCCTGGAAATTCCGGGGATTGCGTTGGTGCTGAACTCCGAACTGTCGGTCTGCACGATTTACACGCGGCA
>DATMOE010000364.1:0-3438 GCA_035568435.1 Herbaspirillum sp.
CATAGCGGTCTGGCCGAGGGCGAGCGCACTTTGCATTGGCTGGCAGCGCATCTCGGCCATGCTCGGATTGTCCTCGGCACCCGCTTGGCGATTCTGGCCTCGCTGCCGCATCTGAAATTGATCGTGATCGATGAAGAACACGATCCGTCCTATAAGCAGCAGGAAGGATTGCGCTACTCCGCACGCGACTTGGCGGTTTGGCGCGCCCATCAATTGAATATTCCGATTGTGTTGGGTTCGGCCACGCCATCGCTGGAAAGTTGGCAGCATGCGCAGACCGGACGCTACCGCAAACTCGAATTGCGTCAGCGCGCAGTACAAGATGCGGTACTACCGGCGGTGCGCCTGATCGATATGGAGCGCGACAAGCCCTCCGACGGTTTGACCTCGACCTTGGTGACAGCGCTCAAGCAGCGGCTGGCGCGCGGTGAACAATCGTTGCTGTTTCTGAATCGGCGCGGCTATGCGCCGGTACTAAGTTGCGATGCCTGCGGCTAGGTCAGCAATTGCACCCGCTGCACCTCATTCATGGTGTTGCACAAACCGGAACACCGCCTGCGCTGCCACCATTGCAGCCTCGAATTGCGGATTCCAAAACATTGTCCGACGTGCGGCAATGCCGATCTGCAACCGCTGGGGCGCGGCACGCAAAGAGTGGAAGAGGGATTGCAGCAACTGCTCCCGACTGCGCGCATCTTGCGCATCGACGCCGACTCCACCCGGCGCAAAGGCAGCGCACAAGCGGCCTTCGACAGTGTGCACCGGGGCGAAGTCGACATTCTGATCGGCACCCAAATGGTCGCCAAGGGCCACGACTTTAAAAACCTGACGCTGGTGGGCGTACTGAACCCCGATACCGCCCTGTTTTCGCAGGATTACCGCGCCGGCGAACGCCTGTTTGCGCAATTGATGCAAGTCGCCGGCCGTGCCGGTCGCGCCGCCCGGAAAGACGGCGGCAGCGCCAGCGAGGTCTTGATCCAGAGCCGCTATATTCACCACCCGCTGTATGCCTCGGTCATCGCCCACGATTACGACGGCTTTGCCGGCGGCTTGCTCGAAGAGCGCGAACAGGCCGCATTACCGCCCTATCTGTATCAGGCCTTGCTGCGCGCCGAAGCCAAGGAACTCGCCATCGCCCTGGCGTTTTTGCAGGATGCCGCGACTTGTCTGACACACGAAGGCATCACCATCAACGATCCGATTCCGATGACCATGACACGCGTGGCCAATGTCGACCGCGCACAGTTATTGATCGAATCGGCTTCGCGTCCGGCGTTACAGGCATTTTTGAAAGAATGGCTGGCGTTGCTGCGGCAAACCCGCACGCGCGCCAAATGGTCGCTTGAGGTCGATCCGGTGGATATTTAGCACTTTAAATCAGAGCGCATTGACAGCTTTGGCCTGCCACAAGCCGGTATAATCCGCTATTTGCAATTGCTCCAGAGCGCGGCGACATCCGCGCCACACATACATGCTCGCTGAACAAAAACTCCGCATTACCGAACTCTTTCAAGCCGCATTGCAACCGTTGCTGACCGGCACCGGCTTAGCACCGGTGGTGACGCTGGAGCGTCCGCGCGATCCAACGCATGGCGACGTCGCCTGCAACATTGCGATGCAAATCGCCAAACCCCTGAAAAAGAATCCGCGTGAACTGGCGCAAGCCGTGGTCGCGGGATTAATGGCGCAACCGGGCCGCATCGGCTTGATCGATGCCGCCGAAATTGCCGGGCCGGGTTTCATCAATCTGCGCATTGCCGCTGCAGCTAAGCAAGCGGTTGTCAAAACCGTACTGGCCGCCGGCGCCGAATTCGGCAAAAGCAATGCCGGCGCAGGCAAACAAGTGTTGATCGAATTCGTGTCGGCCAATCCGACCGGCCCGCTGCATGTCGGCCATGGCCGTCAAGGCGCATTGGGCGATGCATTATCGTCGCTGTTCGATGCGCAAGGCTATGCGGTGACGCGCGAGTTTTACTACAACGATGCCGGCGTGCAAATCGCCAATCTGGCGCTATCGGTGCAAGCGCGGGCCAAAGGCCTCTCTCCAGGCCAGGCCGGTTGGCCGGAAACGGCCTATAACGGCGACTATATTGCCGATATCGCGCGCGATTTTCTGGCCGGCAAAAGCGTCACCGGCAGCGACGGCGCAGTCGTCGGCGCCAATGGCGATGCCGGCGATCTGGAGGCGATTCGCCGCTTTGCCGTGGCGTATCTGCGGCGCGAGCAAGATCTGGATTTGCAGGCCTTCGGCGTCAAATTCGACAACTATTATTTAGAGTCATCGCTCTACAGCGACGGCAAGGTCGCCGCCACAGTCGATGCGCTCATCAAGGCCGGCAAAACGTATGCGCAGGAGGGCGCACTATGGTTGCGCACCACCGACTACGGCGACGATAAAGATCGCGTCATGCGCAAGTCGGACGGCACTTTTACCTACTTCGTCCCGGATGTGGCGTATCACATTGTCAAATGGCAGCGTGGCTTCGGCAAAGTCATCAACGTACAAGGCAGCGATCACCACGGCACCATCGCCCGCGTGCGCGCCGGCTTGCAAGCGGTCGATATCGGTATCCCGCAGGGTTACCCGGACTATGTATTGCATAAGATGGTCACCGTGATGAAGAACGGTGAAGAAGTCAAAATCTCCAAACGGGCCGGTTCCTATGTGACCGTGCGCGATCTGATCGAATGGTCGAGCGGTGTGGATGACAGTATGGAGAGCGCGGACAACGCAGCCGACAACGCGCCGGCCCCTGTGCGCGATCTGACGCGCGGCCGCGATGCGGTGCGTTTCTTCCTGATTTCGCGCAAGGCCGATACCGAATTTGTATTCGACGTCGATCTGGCATTGGCGCAGTCGGACGAAAATCCGGTGTATTACGTACAGTACGCGCATGCCCGTATCTGTTCAGTGCTGGCGCAGTGGGGCGGCGATGAATCGACCTTGAGCGCGGTCGACGATCTATCGCCGCTGAGCGCGCCGCGCGAGGCAAGCTTATTGGCTAAATTGGCTGAATATCCCGAGGCGCTGGCGCATGCGCTGGAAGAGCTGGGGCCGCATCAAGTGGCGTTTTATTTACGCGATCTGGCGGGCGAGCTGCATAGCTACTACAATGCGGAACGCGTGCTGGTTGACGACCTTGCGACCAAGATGGCGCGACTGGCGCTGATGTGCGCGACCCGTCAGGTGTTGCGCAACGGCTTGGCGCTGATCGGCGTTTCTGCACCGTCCAGAATGTAATACAGCAATAATCATCGTAAGCATTACCGCAGAACCACAGCAAGATTATGAAACAGACAGGCGAGACACGCGCAACAATGAATACTCGGAATACTAGGAAAACTTGTTATAGCAGCCGACGCCAGCAGGGCGGTACGTTCCTTGGTATTATCGTCGGCTTGGTGATCGGGCTCGGCATTGCCGTCGTGGTGGCGCTG
>DATMOE010000365.1:0-2275 GCA_035568435.1 Herbaspirillum sp.
GGGCTGGTTCGGATTCACGATCACGCGCGCGGCAGGCAAGCTGTCGCCGGGCAGATGATGATCGGTAATGACGACATCGATGCCGCGCCGCGTGGCTTCGGCCACGCCATCGATACTGGCAATGCCGTTGTCGACAGTGACGATGATATCGGGCGCTTTTTCGCGCACTGCCAGCGCCACGATTTCCGGCGTCAGGCCATAGCCGTATTCGAAGCGGTTCGGCACGATGAAGTCGACCTGCGCGCCCAGCGCCCGCAAGCCGCGCAGCCCGACGGCGCAGGCGGTGGCGCCGTCGCAGTCGTAATCGGCCACAATCACCATTTTTTTACCGGCGGCAATGGCATCGGCCAGATACACGGCTGCGGCATCGATATGCAGCAGTCCGGCCGGCGCGATCAGGCCGCTCAGTTCGCTATTGAGTTCTTTGGCGTCGAGCATGCCGCGGGCGGCAAATACCCGCGCCAGCACCGGATGGACGCCGTCGCGGATCAGCTTTTCGGCATCTCTGACGGCATACGGCCGCACATTGATGCGGATCATTGCGCCAGGCTCCGTAAGCCCGGCGTGATCCAGAACTTGCGCAAGGTATTGCGATTACTGCGGTATTCGGCAATGCGGTCTTGTCCGCTCAGGATCAGTCGCAGCGAGCGCAATTGGCCGCTTCGCAGCGCGGCCAGCAATGGCGCAAACCAATCCCGTTCCAGCATTTCGATGCGTTCCAGCCAGTAACCCCATTCATTGGTCAGCCCCGGTTCGGTCAAGGCATCGAGCAATAACAGGCCGCGTGCGCCGCCGGCCCGGAGGACATCTGTTACGCCCGCGCCGCTCTGTGCGGTATCGGCAAAGCGCTCGAATAGCCGCATCCAGCCGGATAAATTGAAGCTTGCGTTGTAGCGTTGTTCTACTGACGGCAACGGGTAATCATGGCTGGCACCGCCCCATAGCCATAGCGAATTAACCGGTTTCAGTCCAAGCGCTTCGCGTTGCGCGTTGAGCGGATGGGCGAACCAGTGCATCTGAATTTCATTCTGCAATTTGCGCCAGGCGCGATCGCCTTCGCCTTGCGGCATCCAGATATCGATGTTGCGGCCGCTGGCGGCGTCCGGCGTTGCCGTCTGTAGATCCGGCCATTCGTCGGCGCGCATGAACCAGGTATCGGCGCTGCCGTACAACAGGGTTTTACCGATTTCGGTGAATAAAGGCGCTGCGGCATCGAACAGGGCGCGTGCTTCCGGCGGATCGAGCGCGAGCTGACGCATATCGGTCAGCACCAGATGATCGCGGGCGATATGAATATGCGTCGGCTGCAGCACAAACCAGTGTCCTTCGACGGCAGGCAAGCCCAGTGCGCGCATGGCCGCATGGGCTATCGGCGGGCTGTTGTCGTTGTGTTGTGCGAGGCCGGAGTCAAGGCCAAAACGCCGCGCCAGCCAGACTTCATGCGCCAGGGCGCGGGCGAATGGATCGACGGCTTGTGCGCCGTGCGGCGCGCCGGTGCGCGAGAGCAGGCTTGCCAATGCGGGCGTGCGGCATTCGCGAATCAGATCGCGTGCGGTGTCGGGCGGCGGTAAACCGAAGGGAAGTAAAATGTCGAGTTCGTTCATGGCGCGATTGTAGGCTATCGTGCCGGGCCGCGGATAGTGCGCTGATGGTTTGTGTGGCACACTGCGCGTCATCGAGTATGTTGTCTTATATGCAAATCCCTCAGAACGCCAACGGAGCCTTATTTGAGCTTTTTTAAAAATTTACCCTTTGAATGGCAGGTGGGCATACGCTACACCCGGGCCGGCAAACGCAGTGGCCGCAACAGTTTTATTTCATTTATTTCCCTGATTTCCATGGCCGGCATCGCCTTAGGCGTGGCGGCTTTGATCGTGGTGCTATCGGTGATGAACGGCTTCCAGAAAGAAGTGCGCGATCGGATGTTGTCGGTGCTGTCGCATATCGAAATATCGGATATGTCCGGCGCCATGCCAAATTGGCAAGCAGTGGCCCAGGATGCGTTCAAGAATAAAGAAGTGATTGGCGCCGCACCGTTCGTCGCCGCGCAAGCGATGATGAGCCGCGACGAAACCCTGCGCGGCGTGATGATACGTGGCGTGCTGCCGGATCAGGAGCCGAAGGTGTCCGATGTGGTGGGACAGATCAAGCAGGGCAGTTTCGCCGATCTGAAACCGGGTGAATTCAATATCGTGCTGGGCGGCGAGCTGGCGCGCGGCCTGCATGTCGGGCTGGGCGACAAAGTCACGCTGATTGCACCGCAGGGGCAAGTCAC
>DATMOE010000366.1:0-8675 GCA_035568435.1 Herbaspirillum sp.
TAATATGCAGTTCCATCCTATTTCCCATGCCTATGACTACTATCTATAGGTCTCATCGCGCGCTGCGATGTCAAGTCGGATGTGGGTAACGCCATCTGGGCGAGCATTTAAATAGCGGGACATAATAGTTCCGTCACCGACATTTTCTATGATCGCGAGCGTTCCCGTTTCGCGCATAACAAGTCCATCGAATGATCTACCTAGAACTTCTATCACATCGCCTTGTTTCACAATTCCTCCCAGTCTATGTAGCAGCGCATCAATTCCGATACGGCATCTTTAAATCGTCCAAAATACAGGTTTTCTGGTATCAATGCTGGTGATAGTAGCCTAGCTCTTCGCAAGTCGTGGGTTAATCTGTGGGTTTTTTAAGGGAAACGTAGGGGTAATTACGGGGCAAGCGTAATTTACAGTTTTTCGATTTGCCTCGTAAGATTACTTTTTAAGATTGGTTCGAGCCCAATCGTGCCTACCAAGATTCACTTTAGTTTTCAATAACTGATTGTTTTCTTGGTTTTCCTAGGGAAAAATTCTGCATTCCCACGCCCATAGCGGCATTCAATAATCATCCTTCATTACCCATCTGCGCCAGAAATCCAGGGCGCATATTCTCCAAAAGCGTTTTTACACTGTGACCGGCCTGCTCGACTTAAGGTCTTTGTAGCACCTTTCAGCAATAACGTACGTAGGCCAACATGGGGAAAAAATATTTAATCCACATCAATCAATCGCCCCGGCAATAGGAATAGGATAGTCAAGCACCATTCGCTATTTCAACTTGGGAGACGCTTATGTTTACACCATTTTCAGATCAGATCGCTGCCGGAGCCCGGCCGTTATTGATATCGCAACTGACACTATGGAACACCATCAATCAGCGTGCGCTTGACGGTGTTGCGGCATTAGCCGCTCTGAATATGAACACCGTTCAGCAGTCCGTAGCGGATGCGTCGACCGCATTCAGGTCTGCCGGCTCTGACAGTACGGGAGACGCGATGCCCTGGGCCAAGGCTTGTTATACACCGCAAGACCTCGGCAATTTTGTATCGTACAGCCGGGAGGCGGCGAACATTTGCATGGCAATGCAAAGCGATATTGCGAAATTTATGCAGCAAGGTTTTACCGAAGCCGCACGCGATATGCCACCGTTGTTCAATAATGCGAACGTCGATAGCCCAACCCCGCAGACGACAAGACGCAAAAAGGCCTGAGTCGTTGCGGCGGCAAATTGACAGTGAAGCGGCCGTCATGAACGATCCTGCGTCAGACGGCTTCGATGATCACCTTGAGCGCTCGGGTGTCGGCGGCATGTGTAAACGTCTCGTAGGCGTTGAGAATGTGGTCGAGTTTGAAGCGATGGGTGATCAGGCGCTTGGCGTCGATTTTGTGGGCGCCTAGCGTTTTGAGCAGCATCGGCGTGCTGACGGTATCGACCAGCCGTGTGGTGATGGTGATGTTGCGATCCCATAAGTTCTCAAGATGCAGGTCCACCTTGGCGCCATGCACGCCGATGTTGGCGATGATGCCGCCCGGCGCAACAATTTCTTGGCATAACGCGAAAGTCGCTGGAATGCCGACCGCCTCAATCGCGGTGTCGACGCCGCGTCCGGCGGTTAATGTCTTGATCGTCTCGGAAGCCTTGCCGTTGGCGCTGTTGACGGTCGCCGTCGCGCCGAAGCGCTTCGCTACTTCAAGACGGTTGTCGTCCAGATCGATCATGATGATTTCAGCCGGCGAGTAGAACTGGGCGGTCAGCAGCGCGGCCAGCCCGATCGGTCCGGCGCCGACGATCGCCACGCTACTGCCCGGTTGGACTTTGCCGTTCAACACACCGCATTCGAAACCGGTCGGCAGGATGTCGCTGAGCATGACCAGCGCCTCTTCGTCGGCGTCGTCGGGAATGGGATAAAGACTGGTATCGGCGTAAGGAATGCGCACATACTCGGCTTGCGTGCCGTCGATGCGATTGCCGAGGATCCAGCCACCGGTGGTGCAATGCGAGAACATGAGTTTGCGGCAATATTCGCATTTGCCGCAGGCGCTGATGCAGGAGATCAGCACCCGGTCGCCTGGTTTGAACGCTGTGACGCCAGGCCCGACCTGATCGATGACGCCGACGCCCTCATGACCCAGAATGCGGCCGGGCTGACAGCTAGGAACGTCACCCTTGAGAATGTGCAGATCGGTGCCGCAAATGGTGGTTTTGCTTATTTTGACAATCGCGTCCGTGGCTGCAGCGATTTCCGGCTTTGGACGCTGTTCCAATGCTTTTTTCCCCGGACCCTGGTAAATGAGCGCTTTCATGGATGACCTTTCTGTCATGGTGAATCGGACCGTGCAATCGGCTAATTAAAATAGACCTGCGGCTTTCCGGGGCCAGCCCACCGGGGCGACCGGAAGACCGCGGGATTCATTCATCGTTCCGTATCGCCTGTATTTGGCCGGTACATTGTGTTGAATATGTTTCCTTTAAGTAACTATCCGCCGGGCTGCGTAACCGCCTGGTAAGACCCCTTTCCTCCCGTCTTCACGCCTGCCGCCTTGATATCGGCGCATTTCATCCTCCTTGATTTACATCAAACGCCATCTTTTTTGCAACGACTGGCATTCGGTGTTGTCTTTGACTGATATGCAGCGATATAAACAAGTGAAACAATAGGAATAAGAACAGGAATAAGAATAGGTAATAGGATCGCTACACCGGCAACCAGACGAGGAAATATCATGGCTAAAATTATTGGCATCGATCTTGGAACGACCAATTCGTGTGTGGCCGTCATGGAAAACGGCCAACCGAAAGTGATTGAAAATTCGGAGGGCGCACGGACCACGCCCTCCATCGTCGCTTATCAGGCCGATGGCGAGATTCTGGTTGGCGCGCCTGCCAAGCGCCAGGCCGTGACCAATCCGAAGAACACGCTATTCGCCATCAAACGTCTGATCGGACGCAAATTCGATGAAAAGGAAGTCCAAAAAGATATCGGGTTAATGCCCTTTACTATCATGAAGGCCGATAACGACGACGCCTGGATTGCCGTGCGCGACAGGAAGCTGGCGCCGCCGCAGATTTCCGCCGAAATTTTGCGCAAGATGAAAAAGACGGCGGAAGATTACCTCGGCGAGACGGTCACGGAAGCAGTCATTACCGTTCCTGCCTATTTCAATGATTCGCAACGCCAGGCGACCAAGGATGCAGGGCGTATCGCCGGACTGGACGTCAAACGCATCATTAACGAGCCGACGGCGGCAGCACTGGCGTTCGGCCTGGATAAAACCGATAAAAAGGACCGCAAGATTGCGGTCTTCGACTTAGGCGGCGGCACCTTCGACATATCGATCATCGACATCGCCAATATCGACGGTGAAAAACAGTTCGAAGTGCTGGCGACCAATGGCGATACGTTTTTGGGCGGGGAAGATTTCGACCAGCGCATCATCGATTTCATTATCGACGAGTGCACGAAAATGAACGGCATCGACCTGAAAAAAGACCCGATCGCCTTGCAGCGCATCAAAGCGTCGGCAGAGCGCGCCAAAATCGAATTGTCGTCGACGCAGCAGACCGAGATTAACGAGCCCTACATCGCCATGACCAATGGCGCGCCGATCCATCTGAATTTAAAGATCACCAGAGCCAAATTGGAGTCATTGGTCGACGAGTTGATCGAGGCGACGATGGCCCCTTGCCGTATTGCGATTACCGACGCCGGCGTCAGCGTTGCCGATATCGACGACATCATCTTGGTCGGCGGCATGACGCGCATGCCGAAGGTGCAGGAAAAGGTGAAAGCGTTCTTCGGCAAAGAGCCGCGCCGCGATGTCAACCCGGATGAAGCCGTCGCCATCGGTGCGGCGATCCAGGGTTCGGTGCTCTCGGGCGAGCATAAAGACATGCTGTTACTGGACGTCACCCCGTTATCGCTCGGCATCGAAACCATGGGCGGCGTGATGACCAAGATGATCCAAAAAAATACCACCATCCCGACCAAATACAGCCAGGTATTTTCCACCGCCGACGATAACCAGCCTGCCGTGTCGGTCAAGGTTTATCAGGGCGAACGCGAAATGGCGGCCGGCAATAAGGCCTTGGGTGAATTCAATCTGGAAGGGATTCCGCCATCGCCACGGGGCATGCCGCAAATCGAAGTGACTTTCGATATCGACGCCAATGGTATTTTGCATGTGGGTGCCAAGGATAAGGCGACCGGTAAAGAGAACAAAATCACGATCAAGGCAAACTCCGGCTTGAATGAAGCGGAAATCCAAAAGATGGTCAAGGATGCCGAATTGAATGCCGAAGCCGACAAAAAACTGCGGGCGTTGACGGAGTCGCGCAACCAGGCCGATGCGCTGATTCACGCCACCCGGAAATCGTTGACTGAATACGCCGAAAAACTGGATGCAGCCGAAAAAGAGGGCATCGAGAATATGGTGGCGCAGCTGGAAACTGCGCTCAAAGGCGACGACAAGGCCGCGATCGATGCCGGGATTGCAAGCCTTTCTGCCGCCTCTCAGAAACTGGGCGAAAAGATGTATGCTCAAACGCAGGAACAGCAGGAACAGCAGGCAAAGCAGGAACAGCAGGCGGCAAGCGGCGCAGGCAATGCGGAATCGGGCCCGCCGCCGGACGATGCCATTGACGCCGACTTTAAAGAGGTAAAACCACAATGATGGCTTGCGCATCGATGTTTCTTTTAGGATCGCAATGAAATACAAGGACTATTACGAGACCTTGGGCCTGACTCGGACCGCATCGGCTGACGACATCAGGAAGGCCTATCGGAAACTGGCGCACAAGTATCATCCAGACGTCTCCAAAGACCCTAAAGGCGAAGAGAAATTCAAGGAAATTGCGGAAGCCTACGCGACCCTGAAAAGTCCTGAAAAGCGCGAGGAATACGATCGTCTTGGCCGCCATCCCGCCGGTCAAAGCTTCACGCCGCCACCCGAATGGCAACGGCAATACGGCGCCGGCGGCTCCATCTTCGACGATGTGGATTTGTCTGATTTGCTCAATGCATTCAGATCGGGGTCGGCCCGGGGCGCGGGGCGAGGGCGGAAGCATTTTTCCATGCCGGGGGAGGATTATTCGGTCACCGTCCCGGTGTCCCTTGAAAAGATTTACCACGGCGGCGAAACCGACGTCTCGCTGGAATTGCCGCAATACGATGCCAATGGTTTGCCGCATCGGGTAATGCGTACCTTTCGCGTCAACATCCCCAAAGGATCGTCGGAAGGCCAGCGTTTGCGTCTGGCCGGCAAGGGCGGGCCGGGCAGCGACGGCGGCAAGCCGGGCGATCTGTATATTGTGCTGACAATCGCGCCGCATCCGGTCTATCGCGTCAGCGGCAACGATCTTACGATCGATCTTGCATTGACGCCATGGGAAGCGGTCTTAGGCGCCACGGTCGAAATTCCCACCCTGGATGGCAATGTCGAATTGAGTATCAAGCCGGGCACGCCCGCCGGGCAAAGGCTGCGCCTTGCCAAGCGCGGACTGGCCGCAGCCGATAGATCGATGGGACATCTGTACGCCATCGTGCAGATTGTCGTGCCGACCAACGTGGAACCGCGGGAACGCGCATTGTATGAGCAGCTAGCCGCCGTCTCACCATTCAAACCGCGTGCGCATCTCAAAAAGGTGGCGGGATGAATATCGACACTTCGGATTGGGCTTGGCTCAATGACTGGGAAGTTTGCTCCGCGCAGTATTTGGCGGAAGTATCTGGTTTATCGCGCGAAGATATCGATGAGCTGGTGGAAATGGGTGTGATTGTGCCGGTCGATGCACCGGCGCAGCCGCAGTCGTTTTACCTGCGCTACATCGTTACCGTAAAAACGGCGCGCAGACTGCGCGACGATTTCGAGCTGGACCGCAATGGCATGGTATTGGCCCTGACGCTGATGCAGCGCATCGATGCGTTAAACGAAGAGTTGGATGTGCTGCGGGCGAGGATCATTCACGCGCCTTGACGCTGCCACGCCGTGTGCGGCGGCGTCAAAGAATGTTCCGCAAAGTAGATGTTTTGTTATTCTTCTTTCATTATTCTTTTTTCCTTTGAGATCACTGCTCCATGACGATAAATCGCCGCACGTTTTTGCATTCCGCCGCCACCGCAACCTTGGCCGCGCTCGGCATTGCGCCCGAAGCACTCGCCGCCAATCGCGTCAAACTCGGTCCGGCCTCGGACTTTTCCTTCGATGCACTGATTGCACAAGCCCGTTCGCAAGCCAAAATGCCTTACCAGCCGCAACCGGCGCCACCGCGCGAGATTCTGGAAAAAATCGATTATGAAGCGCTCGGAAAAATTAAATTCAATACCGACTACGCCTTATTTGCCGACGGTCCCGGCCAGTTTCCGGTCACCTTTTTTCCGCTGGGCCGCTTCTTTCAAGCGCCGGTACAGATGCATCTGATCGAAGGCAGCGGCGCGGCTGCCAAAGCGCGCCAGATTATCTACGACGGATCGTATTTCGATATGCCCGCCGATAGCCCGGCCCGCCAATTGCCGCCCGGCAGCGGCTTTGCCGGATTCCGTTTTCAGGAAAGCCGTCGCGGCAATCAGCACAAACTCGATTGGCATAAAAACGATTGGGTGGCGTTTCTCGGCGCTTCGTATTTCCGGGCGATCGGCGAACTTTATCAATACGGCCTATCCGCACGCGGTATCGCACTGGATGTTGCGCAGGCCGGGAAAGCCGAAGAATTTCCTAATTTCACGCATTTTTATTTCGTGACGCCAACAGACAACAGCGATAGCGTTGTGGTGTATGCCTTGCTCGATGGCCCCGGCATTTGCGGCGCCTATAAATTCACCATGCACCGCAGCGCCGCCGTCGTCATGGATATCGATACGGCCTTGTTTCTGCGGCGCGATATCGAGCGTTTCGGGATCGCGCCGCTGACCTCGATGTACTGGTTTTCCGAAACGGTCAAAGGCACGGGCGCCGACTGGCGGCCGGAGGTGCATGATTCCGACGGCCTGGCGATCTGGAACGGCGCCGGCGAACATATCTGGCGGCCGTTGAATAATCCGGGTCAAGCTACCGCCTCGGCCTTCAACGACAATAATCCACGCGGCTTCGGTCTGCTGCAACGCGACCGCGACTTCAACGACTATCAGGATGGCGTGCATTACGAGCGGCGTCCCAGCCTCTGGGTCGAGCCTTTGGAAGGCTGGGGCGAGGGCGCGGTGCAACTGATTGAGATCCCGACCGATGATGAGATTCACGACAATATCGTCGCCATGTGGGTGCCGCACGCCAAAGCCGTGGCCGGCAACAGTTATCGTCTGCGTTATCGTTTGCACTGGCGCAAGGACGAGCCGTTTCCGAGTCCGCTGGCGCGTTGCGTGGCGACCCGGCTTGGCAACGGCGGCGTGCCCGGCCAGCCGCGGCCGGTCAATGTGCGTAAATTCATGGTTGAGTTCAAGGGCGCGCCGCTTGAAAAACTGGCCTTCGGCGAGAAGCCGGAGGCGGTGCTGACGACCTCGCGTGGGACCTTTTCTTATGTGTTTACCGAAGCGGTGCCGGACGATGTCCCCGGTCATTGGCGCGCACAGTTCGATTTAAGCGTCGATGGCGACGCCCCGGTCGACATGCGCCTGTATTTGCGCAGCAAGGATAAAACCTTATCCGAAACCTGGTTGTATCAATATCAACCATTCAAAACCCGCTCCGTCTATGGCGGCTGAGGATTGTCACCATTGCAACTTCGCGAATCCTTACGTTAGGTTGCGAAAATCGCCTACTGTCAAAGTACGGTGAAACAGGCAAAGTCGCGGTTCCGTCAGCTAAACCTGTTCGGCGCGCAATTCTGCGCATAAATTCGGGAGAATAATATGATTCGAATAAGCAAAATTTCTGCGGTATCAGTATCGGTATTGCTTGCCCTTCTTTTCAGCACTGGGGCAATGGCGCAAACGTCGACGCAACAACCGTCGGCGCGCGAGGCGGACGGCGGCGAACGTATCACATCGGATCCTGGGACTTCGACTATGCGAAAAGATACTGCGAACAAAAGAATAAAAAAAGTTAATGCCAAAGCAGAACTTAAAGCCAAAAAAGCCAAGGCCAAGTCCGGCGATATGAGCACCACTCCTTCGACCGATACGAAATGATCGGGGCAGCGTGGGCTGCTCGAATTCAATGCCAGCCTCAACCGTTATTTACAGTTGGGGCTTTTTTACGCTAAGCTCGTTTGGAACCTAAGAGGAGATGGTGCGGTCAATCACGTTAATTCTAAAAAGAAAGTGATATATGCCAAACAATAAAAAATACCAAGGTCTGGTTTTAGGGTGTGCGCTGATGTCGTTGTTGTCTTTTGGACATGCCGCCGACACGGATGCAAACACAAGTACAAACGCAAGCGCCGTAGCGCCCTTTATCGGCGCCACGCCGTATACCGGCTATGCGGCCGCTTCATGGGGGGATGGTCTGATTAGCGGCGATGGCGCCATCGGACACAAAACCATGCGCGGCCGGGCCGGCGAAATCAGAATCGGCCATACTTTCGATCCATTCGGCCTGGTGTCGGGTGGGTATGTCGCCGCCCCGCAAGCACCGCGGCTCGATATTGTTTATTACAACGAAGGGCATCCCGACAATAACCATCGGGACGGCTATGCGGTGCAAATGGTGTTTCGCAAAAAAATCCAACAGGTTTGGGATCTGGA
>DATMOE010000367.1:0-8064 GCA_035568435.1 Herbaspirillum sp.
CCTGTTCCTGCTTGGCTACTTGACGTTCAATCATCAATGGTTTGTATAAATTGTATAAAAGAAGCGTGAACTTTCACGCCCTAAAAACGCATTAAAAAATACTGGTATTTCATACCGAACACCGAGAGGTGTCCGGTTTCCTGCTTTCGTTCCCCGGCCTTTGTCCCCGCTTACCGCATGCGCAATGCGTCGACAATTTTCTCCAGCTTGACAGCATCGGCAGCAAATGCGCGTATGCCTTCCGCAAGTTTTTCAGTCGCCATAGCATCCTCATTGAGCATCAGGCGGAATTGGCTTTGCGTAAGCGTCAGTTTTTCATCCTGGCTCTGTTGTGCCGCTTGCGGATTGAGCTTGCGCTCGATCGGTGTCTCGTTTTCCGCCAATTGCTTCAGCAATTCCGGGCTGACAGTCAGCAGATCGCAACCGGCCAGTTCAACGATCTGTGAAGTATTGCGGAAGCTGGCGCCCATGACCTCGGTCGAATAAGCGAATTTCCGATAGTAATTGTAGATACGTTTCACCGATTGCACGCCGGGATCGTCGGCGCCTCTGTATTCGCGGTCATTGGTTTTCTTATACCAATCGTAGATACGGCCGACGAACGGTGAAATCAGGGTGACGCCGGCATCGGCGCAAGCGACGGCTTGCGGCAAGCTGAACAGCAGCGTCAGATTGCAATGAATGCCGTCGCGTTCCAGCACCTCGGCGGCGCGGATGCCTTCCCAGGTCGAAGCAACTTTGATCAGCACGCGCTCGCGGCCGATACCGGCCGCTTCATATAAAGCCATCAACGCCCGGCCTTTGGCAATACTGCCTTCGGTATCGAACGACAGACGGGCATCGGTTTCGGTGGAAACGCGGCCGGGAATAATCTTCAGGATTTCCAGACCGAAGGCAATCAGCACGCGATCGATAATGGCTTCGGTCGGCAGCGCCTTATGTTCGCGCACCGTTTTTTCCAGCAGCGGCTTGTATTCGTCTTTTTGGACCGCCTTCAAGATCAGCGACGGATTGGTGGTGGCATCGCGCGGCGTAAAGGCCTGCATAGCCTGGAAATCGCCGGTATCGGCCACGATGGTGGTGAATTGCTTGAGTTGATCGAGTTGGTTCATGGCAATGCCTTGAAGTGGTGTGATGAATGCGTGTGACAAAGTAGAACTCATTTCATAAATAGGCATAAGCGCGAATGAGGCTATTTGGCTGGATTGCTGCGTTGCGCCGCTTGCCCAGGGGGCCACCCTGGGTTGCGCGACACGCCTTGCACTCCAGCCAAATAGCCTCATTCGCACTTACGCCTATTTATGAAATGAGTTCTAGTGTAATGCAATCAATCAGCGAAAAAAAGAATCGAATTGCATATCGTATTTTTGCAGCGCCTTCTGGGCGTTCTGCATTTTTTTTCGAAATTCCGGGCCGCGCCGCAAGGCCAGCCCAACCGCGAGAATATCGATGACGACAAGATGCGCCAGTCGCGCAGAAATCGGTGTATACGGATCGATATTGAAACTCAGATCGATCGGCACCAGCACCGTTGCCAGTTCCGCCAAGGGCGTGCCGCTGGGGCCTAGCACGATAATGTCGGCGCCGCCTTTGCGCGCCAGTTGCACGCTGCGCAGCAATGCGGCCGTGCCGCCGCGCTGCGAAATGGCCACCACCGCGTCGCCCCGTTGGAGCAGTGCGGCAGCGATACAGTGTATGTGCGGATCGGAATAAGCGACGGTCGGCACGCCGGAGCGGAAAAATTTATGCTGCGCATCGGTGGCCACGATACCGGAAGTCCCTTGACCATAAAACTCGATTTTATTAGCCCGCGACAGCACATCCAGCGCACGCTGCACGGCATCTGGATTCAGATGATTGCGCAGGTCCAGCAAGGTATTGATCGAACGGCTGCAAATCTTGTTGACCAGATCGGACACCAGATCGTCCTGCGCCAGCGATTCGTTCGCGCCGGGCAAGGCCAATGCCAGTCCTTGCGCCAGTTTGAGTTTGAAATCGTGCCAACCTTCGTAACCGACCGCGCGGCAAAAACGGATCACAGTCGGTTCCGACACACGGGCGTTCTTTGCCAGCGCCGTCAGATTTTCCGACAGCGCCATCTGTGGATTGGCCAGTATCGTGAGCGCCACTTTCTTTTCCGATTTGGAGAGGGCTTCCAGATTACTGCGAATGGCGTCGAGCAGCATGGAATCAAACCTCGGGCAAAGCTTCTTCGCGCCACTGCAGACCGTCGCGGCCGATCAGTGCACTGGCCGCGGCCGGTCCCCAGGTGCCGGCCGCATACGGGATCGGATCGTTTTCTGCCTGTTCCCAATAATTGAGGATAGGCTCGACCCATGTCCATGCGGCTTCCAGCTCATCGCTGCGCATGAACAACGTTAATTGGCCGCGCAGGATATCCAGCAGCAAACGCTCATAAGCATCCATGCGCGCCGTTTTGAATTTTTCACGGAAATCGAGTTCCAGTTCGACCGGCTTCAGACGCATGCCGTCGCCCGGCATCTTGGCCATCAGATTGAGATGCAGCCCCTCGTCCGGTTGCAGCCGGATGACCAGGCAGTTCGGCATGTCGGCACCGCCGCCCTGATTGAAGATCGAATGCGGCACCGGCTTGAAGCGCACCACGATTTCAGCCAATTGATCGGCCATGCGCTTGCCGGTGCGCAGATAAAACGGGACGCCGGCCCAGCGCCAGGTATCGACTTCGGCTTTCAGCGCAACGAAGGTTTCGGTGCGTGATTCGGGATCGGCGTCCGCTTCCTTGCGATAACCCGGTACCGCAGCGCCTTCCACATGGCCGGCGCGATATTGGCCGCGCACGAGATTAGAGGCCAGCGTGGCGCGCGTGAACGGTTTGAGCGAGTGCAGAACCTTCAGTTTTTCATTACGCACGGCATCGGCATCGGTCGATATGGGCGGCTCCATGGCAACGATGCAAAGCAGATTGAGCAGATGGTTTTGCAGCATGTCGCGCAGCGCGCCGGAATGATCGTAGTAGCCGACGCGGCCGCCCACGCCGAGTTGTTCGGCGATCGTAATTTGCACGTCGGAAATCCATTCGCGGCGCCAGAGCGGTTCGAATAAAACATTCCCGAAACGCAGCGCCAGCAGATTTTGTACCGCTTCCTTGCCGAGATAATGATCGATGCGGAAGATTTGCGATTCGGCGAAAACGCTGCCGACGGCGGCATTGATGGCTTTGGCGCTGGCCAGATCGCGTCCCAGCGGTTTTTCCAGCACGACGCGCGAAGTCGGCGTGACCAACCCGGCAGCGGCCAGATTTTTGCAAATGCCGGCGAACAGAGTGGATAGCGTCGCCAGATAAAAAACATGGCTGACCTCTTTATCCGAACGCATGGCGCTGACTAGCGCCTTATAGTCTTCGGGTTTTTTCGCATCCAGCGGCACATAGACGATGCGCTGGCAAAAGCGTTGCCAGACCGCCGGCTCCAGCGATGAATGGGCGATGTTCGGCATCGCTTTTTTTTCGACGATGGCGACAAAGGCGGCGGTCTCCATCGATTCGCGGCCGATACACAAAATGCGGCCGCCTTCCGGCAAATCCTTGGCGCGGTCGCGTGCATACAGCGCGGGCAATAATTTACGCATGGATAAATCGCCTGTGCCGCCGAATAAAACCAGATCGAAATCGCTGATAGCCATATAAGTAAATAAGTAAAAGAGAGTCGGTGAAGATTTAAAGAAAAATGATTAAAGAAAAATGACGCCGCTGCGCCGTTTGCCTATCAACCATTCAGCCCTTGGATCAACCATTCGATGCCAGCGCTTGTTTGGCCAGCGCGATCAAGGCATTGGTGGAGCCATCGTGACGTTGCGGCACGGCAGCGCCGTTCAGTTCGCTCTGGATCGATTTGGCCAATACCTTACCCAATTCCACACCCCATTGATCGAAGCTGTTGATGCCCCAGATGACGCCTTGCACAAAGGTTTTATGCTCATATAACGCGATCAATGCCCCCAGCGATGCCGGCGTTAAAGACTCCATCAGAATGGTATTGCTGGGACGATTGCCGGGGAAGGTTTTATGCGGCAGCAGCGCTTTTATTTCCGCTTCCGGCAGACCCTGAGCGCGCATGTCTGCGCCGGCCTCCTCGGCCGATTTGCCGCGCATGAAGGCTTCCGATTGCGCAAAGCAATTGGCCAGCACCACCGCATGATGTCCCGGCAGATCGTGGCTGGTTTTCAAGACGGCGATGAAATCGACCGGCGTGACAGTGGTGCCCTGATGCAGCAATTGAAAAAAAGCATGCTGACCGTTGGTGCCCACATCGCCCCAGATGATAGGACAAGTCGCCGTTTGCAGCGCGCTACCGTCGAAGCCGATACGCTTACCGTTGCTTTCCATTTCAAGCTGTTGGAGATAAGCCGAGAAATGGCGCAAATCCTGATGGTAGGGCGCAATCGATACCGAACCGGTGCCGAACAGATTGCGATGCCAGATACCCACCAGCCCCAACATCACCGGCATATTCTCTTCCAGCGGCGCGTTGCGGAAATGGGTATCCATGGCATGTGCGCCGGCCAGGAATTGCGCAAAATGATCGAAACCGATCGCTAACGCCACCGATAAGCCGATCGCCGACCATAAGGAATAGCGCCCGCCGACCCAGTCCCAGAAAGGAAACATATTGGCCGCATCGATGCCGAACGCGGTGACCGCTTCGGTATTGGTGGAAATGGCGACAAAGTGTTTGGCCAGATCGCGCTCACTGCCGTGGCTCAGAAACCAGCTACGCGCAGACTGGGCATTCATCAGTGTTTCCTGCGTATTGAACGATTTGGAAGCGATGATAAACAGCGTGGTGGCCGGATTAACCGTTGCCAGCACAGCAGCCAGATCGTGACCATCGACATTCGAGACAAAATGCAGGCGCAACCGCGGATGGATATATTCGCGCAAGGCCTGGGTCGCCACCTGCGGGCCCAGATGCGAACCGCCGATGCCGATATTGACCACATCGGTCACCGCATCGCCGCGATAGCCGAGCCACGCGCCGCTGCGCACGCGTTCGACAAAACCGTGCATCTGATCCAATACCGCATGCACGTCATGATTGACGTCCTGGCCGTCGACCAGCAGGCTGGGGCCGCGGCCAGCATCGTTGCGGGGAGCGCGCAATGCGGTATGCAGCACGGCCCGATGTTCGGTGGTATTGATTTTTTCGCCGGCAAACATGGCGTCGCGGCGCATTTCGACGCCGCGCGCATGCGCCAGATCGCAGAGCAGCGAGCGGGTTTCTGTGGTGAGGGGATTTTTTGAATAGTCCAGCGTCAGTCCGGCCGCTTGAATTGAAAATTGATTGAACCGATCGTGGTCGGCGGTGAACAAATCACGCATGTGCCATGTTTTGGCTTGCGCATAATGCGCGATCAGCGTTTGATAAGCGGAAGTGCTGGCAAGAGGGGTTTGCGGCATGATTGAATATGCTGATTGGAATGGCATTGAGACAACTATACCGTAGTTTAGGTTGCATACGTAATTTCACTACAGTTTTATTTGCGCTTATTTGGAACTTGACACAATCATCGTTGAGAGAGCAATGTTACCAATGAAATTTTCACATTCCAGTCATATTTCCCGGCACGGATTTTCGGTTGTTGATTTTTATAGCAAGTATGTAACGCTATGTAATTGCATTTTTATCATTATTGCGTAGTAAAATTACATTTTGAATTGCAAGGATATTCCAAATATGGCCATCCACGCCACCATAGCAAACGTTACTGCGCGCATCGCCGAACGCAGCCGGCCTTACCGCACGGCTTATCTGCATCGTCTCGATGCGGCCAACCATCAGGGCGTGCAGCGCGGCGCATTATCCTGCACGAATCTGGCGCATGGATTTGCGGCTTTTCCCGCTAGCGATAAATTATTGCTGAAGCAGGACAAGAGCCTATCGGTGGCGATTGTGTCTGCTTATAACGACATGTTGTCAGCCCATCAACCCTTCGCGCGTTTTCCCGAAATCATCAAAAATGCCGTGCGCGCCGCGGGCGGTGTGGCCCAATTTGCCGGCGGTGTGCCGGCCATGTGCGACGGCATTACGCAAGGCCAGGACGGCATGGAGTTGTCGCTCTTTTCGCGCGATACCATTGCGATGGCGAGCGCAGTCGCCTTGTCGCACAATATGTTCGATGCAGTGTTATATCTGGGCGTCTGCGACAAGATCGTTCCCGGCCTGCTGATCGGCGCTTTGCACTTCGGCCATCTGCCGGCCGTATTTGTGCCGGCCGGACCGATGACCAGCGGCATGAGCAATTCAGAAAAAGTCAGAATCCGCCAGCTCTATGCCGAAGGCAAGCTGAGCCGGGCCGATCTGCTGGAAGCGGAGGCGAAGTCGTATCACGACGCCGGCACCTGCACTTTCTACGGCACCGCCAACAGCAACCAGATGCTGATGGAAGCCATGGGTTTGCACCTGCCGGGCGCCGCCTTCGTCACCCCCAATACGCCGCTGCGCGATGCCTTGACCGCCGCCGCCGCCACACAAGCCTTGAAGCTGACCGCGCATGGCAAACAGTACACGCCGGTAGGCCGTCTGGTGGACGAAAAATCCATCGTCAACGCCATTGTGGCCTTGCTCAGCACGGGCGGTTCCACCAACCATACCTTGCATCTGGTGGCCATTGCGAAGGCGGCCGGCATCGTCATCAACTGGGACGATTTTTCCGATCTATCCGCCGTCGTGCCATTGATTACGCGCATCTACCCGAACGGCAGCGCAGACGTGAATCATTTCCATGCCGCTGGCGGCACCGGTTTCGTCCTGCGCGAATTGCTCGACGCGGGTCTGATGCATGACGATGTGCTGACCGTGCTCGGCAACAGCCTGTATGCGCATTGCACGCAGCCGCTGCTTGATGGCGATAGCAATAACGCTAGCGGCGGCGTCAAATGGGAAGCCGTGCCGAAAATCAGCGGCGACGATACCGTACTGCGCCCAGCCGCGGCGCCCTTTGCCGCAGATGGCGGCTTGAAATTATTGTCGGGCAATCTGGGACGCGCCGTGATCAAGGTATCCGCGGTCAAGCCGGAGCATCGCAAAGTACACGCGCCGGCGCTGGTATTCGATACGCAAGAGGCGTTTATGGCTGCCTTCAAGGCCGGTCAACTGGATCGCGATTTCGTTGCCGTGCTGCGGCATCAGGGGCCGCGCGCCAACGGCATGCCGGAGTTGCACGCGCTCACGCCGGCGCTCGGCATTCTGCAGGACAAGGGACGCCATGTCGCGCTGGTGACCGATGGCCGCATGTCGGGCGCGTCGGGCAAAGTCCCGGCGGCGATTCATGTCACGCCGGAAGTGCTGGCCGGCGGCAAGCTTGGCTTGGTACGCGATGGCGACATGATTTTGCTCGATGCCGAAAACGGCCTGTTGGAAGCGCAAGTGCCTGCCGCGCAATGGGCGCAGCGCTCGGCTGCAGTGATCGATCTGTCGGCCAATTTGACCGGCATGGGGCGCGAACTGTTTGCGTTGTTCCGTAACGCAGTTAGCACGGCGGAAGAGGGGGCAACGACCTTTGCATTGCCGCCGATTTTTGAAAAAATCAAGGAGACAATATGAACAACATACTGAGAAACATCCTCGACATCATGCGCCTCTCGCCGGTGATGCCGGTGATTGTGATCGATGATCCGGCACATGCGGTGCCGTTGGCCAGAGCACTGGTGGCAGGCGGCATCCGGGTGCTGGAAATAACCTTGCGCACTGAGCACGGCATAGGGGCCATCAGGGCGATTACGGAGCAGGTGCCGGAGGCGGTAGTCGGCGCCGGTACGCTGACGTTGCCGGGGGAATTTGCCGCCGCGCGCGAAGCGGGCGCGGTATTCGGCGTTTCGCCGGGCCTCACGGGGACGTTGATCGCGGCGGCCAAAAGTAGCGGCTTGCCGTTGTTGCCGGGCGTGATGACGCCCACCGAAGTCATGCATGCGCACGAAGCGGGCTTTCGCCAGATGAAGCTGTTTCCGGCGGTGCCGGCCGGCGGCATCGGTATGTTGAACGGCATCGGCGGGCCGCTGGCCGATGTGATGTTTTGTCCGACCGG
>DATMOE010000368.1:0-8607 GCA_035568435.1 Herbaspirillum sp.
TAACCTTTGCGAGAGGTATACACCAATAATGTCATCGACCAGCATGCCTCAACAGATGCAGGCTTTCGTATTGAAGGCGTATGGCGGCCCGGAACTCGCAGGTCTAGAAGAAGTACCGGTGCCCAAGCCTAACTCGCGGCAACTGCTTGTCAGGGTTCGTGCCGCAGGTCTGAATCCTGTTGACTTCAAGACGCGCAGGGGTGACCTGCGGCTTGTTCAACGCTATCGGCTGCCAGCCGTGCTCGGCAACGAGCTGGCGGGCGAGGTGATCGCGTGTGGCGATCAAGTGCGGCGCTTTCGCGGCGGCGACCGGGTGTTCGCACGCGTTGACAAGAACAGAATGGGCGCGTTCGCCCAGTTCGCGATCGTCGAGGAGGACCATGCGGCCGTGATACCTGCGAGCCTCAACTTTGCGACGGCCGCCGCCATTCCCCTTGCCGGGCTCACCGCGCTGCAGGCATTGCGCGATGAACTGCACGTCGAGCGAGGGCAGCGCATCTTCATCTCCGGGGGGGCTGGTGGCGTGGGCAGCTTCGCGATACAGATTGCCAAGCACCTCGGCGCCCAGGTTGCGACGACCGCGTCGCCCCGTGGAGAAGCGCTGGTGCGACAGCTTGGCGCCGACACGGTCATCGACTATACGCAAGAGCGGCCGGCATCGGTTCTCTCTGGATTCGACGGTGCATTCGACCTGATTGGCGGCGACACTCTAGAGCAGGCGTTCGCCATTGTGCGGCCGGGCGCCATCGTCGTCACCGTTGCCGGTATACCCGAGCCGCAAACGGCATCGAAGGACCTGGGGCGTGGGCTCGGGTTGCAGGCGCTGTTTTGGGTTGCGAGCTTTTCCCTGAGGCGTCGCGCCCGCCAGCACGGAGCGCGCTACCGCTACCTCTTCATGCATCCGAGCGGCGAGGACTTGTCCGAACTCGCCCGCCTCGTTGACGCCGGTGTGGTCAAGGTGATTGTCGACAGCGTATATCCCTTTGAGCGCATCGCCGATGCGATGGCCAAGCTCGAAGCGGGTCGCGCCAAGGGCAAGATCGTGGTCACAATGCCCGACAGCCCAGCGGACTGGAGCGCTTGATTAGGCGTTATGCAAGTACCATGGCGCGAATTTATGTTTTATCTGGCGCGAAACGCTAAATCGCGCCGCTTGGCCTGGCGCAAGTACAATGATCTAACATCACCGTGTGCGCATAGCACCGCATTATTAGGAACATAGTGAGCAATCAAGATCCATCAATAACGGCGACGCCTAGTTTTCTGCTGTACTTGCAATTAACGTCTGTGTCGGTCATTTGGGGCGGGACTTTCGTGGCAGGGCGATTTCTTTCAGGAGGGGTTCCCCCCTTATTAGCTGCGAGTATTCGTTTTCTTATTGCCAGCCTTGCATTAATTATTTTCCTAGTTGTAACGCGAACGCCATTTATCAAGCCGAATCCCAAGCAGCTTTTGCAACTGGTATTTTTGGGTTTTTTTGGGATTTTTCTTTACAACATATGTTTTTTTTACGGCCTGCACTACGTCAACGCATCGAGAGCTTCGTTGATAGTGGCGTTAAATCCGGCGGTGATTGCGCTGGCATCCTACATGCTGTTCCAGGAAAAATTATCCGCACCTAAGGTGCTCGGAATATTGTTCTGCCTGATTGGTGCAGGCTTAGTCATTGTCAGCAAAAATACCAATGTTTTCAAAAGCAGTAATTTTGCCTGGATGGGTGATCTATTGATACTTGGCTGCGTGATGAGTTGGGTGATTTATAGTGTTTTTTCGAAGAACTTATCAAGTGCTATCGGCCCTCTGCATACCGTGACCTACTCTATATTGCTAGGCACCCTAATGCTTTGCAGTGCAACGTTTGCATTAGGGGAGGTGAGCACTTCTTTACTCTCCGCAATTTCGCTGCCGCAGCTACTCAGCCTTCTGTACCTTGGTGTGCTTGGGTCTGCGCTTGCCTATATCTTGTACTACAACGGAATTCAAAAAATCGGTGCGACTCGGTCAGGTGTTTTTATCGCACTGAATCCCATGACGGCAGTATTGCTGGGTGCTCTTATTTTGGGAGAGCGTCTGACGTTTTCGATGTGTGTTGGCGGTGTTTTCGCTGTGTTGGGAATATATCTGTGCAATCAGCACAAACCATTAAAATTCAGCAAAGCGCCCAGTTTCCAATCTGAATCAGCATAACCCGTCCAAAGCCCAATCAGGGCTTTGGACGGGTTTATCGTCTCAGTGCTGCGCTGTCTCCTGCATGAAGGCAGCAAGTTGCTGGGCGTAGAACGTCGCGTTGGATACCGTTGTGTGTCCCCGGGTTTCGGCGCTGGCAGGAATCAACAGCAGGCGGGCGCGCTTCAATTTTTTGAGCGATGCCTGCATGGTGCCGCTCTCCGGCGGGTTGCGCTCGTCATCGGCGGAGTTGATTGCCATCAAAGGCGCGCGAATGCGATCCAGGCCCGGCTCGGCATTGTAGTCGGCTGCCGAAGCCCATTGATAGATGACATCGTTGGCATCGCCCTTTGGCGTGGCCAGCATGGTATCGACCATCTTGTCCGCGTTCGCATGTGTCGAAGCCAAGGCCTGGTAAGCGAGCGTGCCGCCGCTGGTCGCGATCGCGAACATCGTGCTGGCGAGGCGCAATGACGGCGGCTGCACCGAATAGTTGCCCTGGTCCCAGGCCGGATCCTGCTTGATCGACTCGACGAGCATGCGGCGCATCATCCAGTTGCGTGCGGACATCTCGGTAGGCTGGGACGCCATCGGCACGAGCGCATCCATCATGTCAGGATACTGTTCACCCCAAACCCAGGTCTGCATTCCCCCCATGGAGTTGCCGATGACGAGGCGAAGATGATGAATGCCGAGTCCTTCGGTGACCATGCGATATTGCGCGGACACCATATCGTTGTAGTCGTATTGCGGAAAGCGTGCGCGCAGGCCATCGGATGGCTTGGTGGATTTTCCGAGACCGATGCCGTCGGGCAGGATGATGAAATACTTGGTTGCATCGAGCGCTTGGCCCGGTCCGAACAGCTTGCCTGCAAAGCTCGGGGTCAACAATCCCGCGGCGGTGCCGTTGGTGCCGTGCAGCACGAGAATCGCCGGCTTAGTAGGGTCGCCAATAGTCAGATAGTGAAGGCGAAGATTGTTCAGCGTTTCACCGGTATGGAATGTGAAGCTTGGTGCAGTCCAGTCGCCTTCATGCGGCGTTGGATACTCTTGCGCTGAAGCGAAGGAGGGGAAGGGGAGTAATGCAACGAGAACGGAACAACAGGCCCTGCGTAATGCAGTCGAAACTTTCATGAATAGAATCCTCGAATTAGACTTGAACTTCGAAACGGAGGCACGATTCTACAGAACAATTTTATTGGCTGCTGTGACGCACATAATGCATGCGATGACGATCGCGCGTAGCGCCGTTTTACCTTGAAATCAGTCCGCTTGCCTGCCGTCTTCGTTCCAGTTTGGCGTGGCGCCGAACCATTCGCTGAGAAAATCGATAAAGGCGCTTACCTTGGCGGATAGGTTCATCCGTTCTGGATAAACGGCGAAGATATCGGCCACCGGCAAAGCCCAGTCTTGCAGTATCGGCACCAGGCGGCCCGCCTGCAGATGCGCATGCACGTCCCACTCGGAACGCATCAGGATGCCGAAGCCGGCCAGCGTCCATAGCAACGCGGTTTCGCCATCGTTGGTGCTGAGCGCGCCGCGCACTTTAACGGTTTCGCGCTTGCTGCCGCGGGTCAGATGCCAGGTGCCGTAGGCGGCGTCGCTCTCGCGCAGGACGATGCACTGGTGCGCCTGCAGATCGTGCGGCGTGGCCGGCGCGCCGGCCTTTGCCAGATAGGCGGGAGAGGCGCACAGCAAGCGCCGGTTGCCGGCGATTTTGCGCGCCACCATGCGCGAATCCGGCACCATGCCGAACCAGATCCCGATGTCGAACGCCTTGTCGGCCAGATTGACTGCGCGATCGGTTAGCTCCAGTTGCACTTCCACCTCCGGGTAGCGGCGCGCGAATTCGATGATGGCCGGCGCCATGTGGCGGCGGCCGAATCCGAACGTGGCGTTGACGCGCAGCAGGCCCTTGGGCATCGCGCGGCTGCTGGCGATGCTGCGTTCGAGTTCCTGCAGGTCGGCCAGCAGGCGGGAACCGGTCGCCAGATACGACTCCCCTTCATGCGTGACGCTTAGCCGCCTGGTGGTGCGGTTGAGCAATCTGACGCCCAGCCGTTTTTCCAGTTGCGACAAGCGTGAGCTGATCGCCGGCGGCGTCACGCCGAGCTCCCGCGCCAGCGCGACCAGGCTTCCTTGCTTGACGAGCTGCACGAAAAAATCGAGATCGGAGATTGCATTCATTCGTTCATTTATCCCGTTAATTTATTCGGCTATTAGTAAATTTTATTTAATAATAGATAAAACAAGATTGTATTATGAAATTAAATCAGCTTGCTAAACTGCGCTCTAGTTACTGTCTCCCCGTTTGGCAACCATTTCGACAGTCGTTCCCTAGGATGAAACATGGCGCAAACCCTTTATCAGAAACTGGTCGATTCACATACGGTGACCAGGCTCGATGCGCAAAACGTGCTGCTCTACGCCGATTTGCACATCATGAACGAATACACCAGTCCGCAGGCTTTCGCCGGACTGAAGGCGCATGAACGCGCGGTCGCAGTGCCGTCCCAGCAAATGGCGGTGGTCGACCATATCATTCCGACCCATCCAGTGCAGTTCCGCGTGATACAGGATCCGCCGTCGGCCCTGCAGGCCGTCAATCTGGCGCAAAACTGTACGCAACACAACATCGCGCTATTCGACACCAACGACGCGCTGCAAGGCATCGAGCATGTGATCGCGCCGGAACACGGCATGATCCGCCCCGGCATGGTGGTGCTGTGCGGCGATAGCCACACCACCACTTACGGCGCGCTGGGCGCACTCGGTTTCGGCATCGGGACTTCGGAAGTAGAGCACGTGCTGGCGACCCAGACCCTGGTGTACCGGGTGGCGCAGGATATGCGCATTACGATCGATGGCGCGCTCTCGTCTGGGGCCACCGCCAAAGACCTGATCATGTACATCATCAGCCGTATCGGCGCGCAGGGCGCGCGCGGCTACGCGGTTGAATTCGCCGGCGCGGCCATCGAGGCATTGTCGGTCGAAGCGCGCATGACCCTGTGCAATATGGCGGTCGAAGCAGGCGCCCGCGGCGCGCTGATCGCGCCCGACGCCAAGACCCGCCACTATGTGCTGGAACGCACGCCCGACATCGCCGGTGGAATGATCGAGCGCTGCCTGACGGACTGGGCCGCGCTGCATAGCGACCGGAACGCCCGTTTCGATCTGGAACACCGCTTCGATGCTGCCGACGTCGCTCCCTTTGTCACATGGGGCACCAGCCCGGACCAGGCGGTCGCCATCGACGCTGCCGTGCCGCAGCCGGAATCGGCCGTCGACGCCACCGCGCGCGCCGCGCTGGAACAGGCGCTGCGCTATACCGGACTCAAGAGCGGCATGCCGATGGAGGGCCTGCCGGTGCAGCGCGTTTTCATCGGCTCTTGCACCAATGCGCGCATTGAGGATTTGCGGGCGGTCGTTGCGGTGGTGCGCGGACGCAAGGTGGCGCCGTCGGTACGCGCCATGGTGGTGCCCGGCTCCGGCGCAGTACGGCTGCAGGCCGAGCAGGAAGGCTTGGCCGCGATCTTGATGGAGAGCGGCTTCGAATGGCGCCGGCCCGGCTGCTCGATGTGCCTGGCGATGAATGACGACGTGCTCGCGCCCGGCGAACGCTGCGCCTCCACCACCAATCGCAATTTCGAAGGGCGCCAGGGGCGCGGCGGCATCACGCACCTGATGAGCCCGGCCATGGCCGCCGCCGCCGCCATTACCGGCTGCATCACTGACGTACGGAAACTGGAACTCTCTCATGTCTGATACCAAACTCATTCAAGGCGTGGCTGCGCCGCTGCCGATCGCCAATCTGGACACCGACCAGATCATGCCCAAGCAATTCCTGCGCATCATCGATAAAGCCGGCCTGGACAAAGGGCTGCTGTACGACCTGCGCTTCGATGCAGACGGCCAGCCGCGCGCCGATTTCGTGCTGAATCAGCCGGCCTACGCCGGCGCCTCCGTGTTGATCGGCGGCCCCAATTTTGGCTGCGGATCGAGCCGCGAGCATGCGGTGTGGGGTCTGCAGCAATTCGGCATCAAGGTGGTCATTGCGCCCAGCTTCGGTGAAATTTTTTACGGCAACGCCATGAACAATCAGTTGTTGCTGATCATGCTGGACGAAGCGGATGTGCAGCGCCTTCTGGCCGACGCATCCGATCCGGCGGCCAACCGGATGACGATCGATCTGGAAACGATGACCGTGCGCAGCCACAGCCACCAGGTGGGTTTTTCGCTGGCCGAACGCCACCGGCGCATGTTTCTCGAAGGTCTGGATATGATTGGCGCATCGCTCACGCTCAACGAACAGATCCTGGCGTTTTCTGCGGCGCACTGGCAGCAGCGTCCGTGGCTCAAGGACGTCGCCCTCAAGACCAGGGTGCGGCTGAACATGCCGGCCGAGAATTCGGCCAAATAAGCTGGTCAAATAAGCGGCTCAATAACAACAAACAAGCCGCGCAACTTTTTTACAGGAGACAAAATGGAAGCAACGATTACCCATCTGCCGCAAGCGCAACAGAGTGTCTGGCGCAAGCTGCTCAACTACAAAATTGGGCCGCTGCCCTTGCCGCTGTATCTGGCGATTTCACTGATCACCATCGCCGCGGCCTTGAACAAGAAATTGCCCAACGACATGATCGGCGGCTTCGCCGTGCTGATGCTGATGGGTTTCCTGCTGGGCGAAATCGGCAGCAAGGTGCCGGTATTGAAGAGCATCGGCGGCACCGCCATCCTGTGCATGTTCGTTCCCTCGGCGATGGTCGGATACAAAGTGATGGATCCAGAAATGCTGAAGGCCATCGGCACCACCATGAAGACGGCGAATCTGCAGTATTTCTATATCGCCTGCCTGGTCGCCGGCAGTATTCTGGGCATGAATCATAAGATACTGATTCAGGGCTTCATGCGGATGTTCATTCCGCTGCTGATCGGCACCATCGCCGCCGTCGCCGCCGGCATCGCGGTAGGGCTGCTGTTTGGCTACGATCCTAAGCACACGTTCTTTTACATCGTCATGCCTATCGTCGGCGGCGGCATCGGTGAAGGGATTTTGCCGCTGTCCATTGCCTATTCGGAGATCCTCGGCAAACCCCAGGCGGATCTGGTCGCCATGCTGGTTCCCGCCGCGCTGCTGGGCAACGTGGTGGCGATCCTGGCGAGCGGGCTGCTCAAGCGCATCGGTGAGAAATATCCCGCCGTCAACGGCGACGGCATCCTGATCAAGACCGGCGAAGACCGCGAACTGCTCAGGGAGCAAGGCGCCGACAAGCCGATCGATTTAAGCTTGATGGGCGCAGGCCTGCTGATCGGCTGCGCATTCTTCATCCTGGGTTCGCTGCTGGCGCCCTATACCGGCATTCCCGGCCCGATCCTGATGATCATCAGCGCCGCCCTGTTGAAAGTGAGCAAAATCATTCCAGAGAAAATGGAGCTCGGCGCTTACCAGATGTATAGATTCATGTCGGCCAATCTGACGTTCGCGATCCTGGTCGGGCTGGGCGCCTTGTTCACTTCATGGAACGATCTGGTCAAGGCCTTCACGCCCGGTTATTTCATCATCTGCGCCACCACCGTTGCGGCGATGGTCGCCTCCGGCTTTTTCGTCGGTGCCTGGCTGAAAATGTATCCGGTCGAATCCGCCATCGTCACGGCCTGCCACAGCGGCCTGGGAGGCACCGGCGACGTCGCGATCCTTTCGGCCTCGAACCGGATGGGCCTGATGCCCTTCGCGCAGATATCCACCCGCATCGGCGGCGCGGCGATGATTGTTTTGGCGACGGTGCTGATGAAGCTGTTTCACTGAGCGCTTGAAGACGCCTCGCCTTGCTGGGTTTTCCACGCGACGAAGTCCGACGGGCGCAAGCCGTACCGCGCCAGCACACCTTCGTGCAGTCGACGTAACTCCTCGACGATGAGCGCCTGCACGTTGTTTTGGTCGGCAACGGATACGTGCTTCGCAACACCCTCTCGGATGACGGTGAGCGGATCTTCTCGGGCGCGCATCACGACGTCGCGAATGGTCCGCTTGATGACGTCCCGGTAGGCAAGGCGTGCGGGGTCTGGCTCCGCCAGGTCTTGTTTGATGGCTAGGTATTCTTGCGTCGAGCGTTCATAGGCCCAGACATACAGATCACGCAGCAACTCGACACGGGTCAACTCGTATAGGCCGAGGATAGCTCGGCTGTAAGCCTGCTCAGGCACGTCTAAAAAGGTCAATGGACAGAGGTTGGCCCGGAATAGCGGTAAGTTGGCGGCCAGCCGTGAAGTGCGTTTATTGATGTCGGCAAATGGCTGCAGGTAGGGCAGGTGCACCATCACGAAGAAGGATTGTTCAAATGGATCGGCGATCTGGTTCGCCTTGTTGAGCAGCAGATCCAATGCTGTTTCGATTGACTGCGGTGCCGAAAGCGGCCGATAGACGCTCTTGCCGATTTCCAC
>DATMOE010000369.1:0-8017 GCA_035568435.1 Herbaspirillum sp.
CGGCCTTTCGATTCCAGCGTGGTCGTTAATCTGGTTCCTGGTGCTGGCGCTCATGCTCGGCCGCGCCGCGTTCGCGCGCCGCTAAGCGGCCCCAAAGTTCTGCAGCCTGCGCCCTGCATTGCCATTGCCATTGCCTTCCATGGGCCTCTCCGAAGAAGCAGTCAGCATCGCTGCACTGCAACGGCAATCGCCGCTCGATGCACTGGAAACGCGCATCCTGTTGTGTCACGTCACGGGGCTTTCGCGTATTGAGCTCATTACCAGATCCGATCAAGTATTAACGCCGGAACAATCCGCAACGCTGCGCCAACTTGTGCAGCGTCGCGTCCATGGCGAGCCGATCGCCTATATCGTCGGGCAGCGCGAATTTTATGGTCTGATGTTGCGGGTCACACCCGATGTGTTGATTCCCCGCCCGGAGACGGAGCTGCTGGTCGAGTTGGCGTTGGCGCATTTGCCGGCGGCCGCACGCGTGCTGGATATGGGCACCGGTTCCGGTGCGATTGCCGTGGCGCTCGCGCATAGCCGCCCGGATGCGCATGTTACTGCGCTCGATGTCAGTAAGGCGGCGCTGGCGATTGCGGCCGAGAATGCGGCCACGCATTTGCCGCAACGGGCCGCGGCGCTGCGTTTTATCGAAAGCGATTGGTATGCCGCATTATCCGGCGGTGAACAACAGTTTGAACAGTTCGATTTGATCGTCGCCAATCCGCCCTATATCGTGGCCGATGATATCCATCTTTCACAAGGCGATCTGCGCTTCGAGCCGGTGGGCGCGTTGACCGATTATCGGGACGGCATGTCGGCGTTGCGCACCATCATTGCCGGCGCGCCGGCGCATCTGCAGGACGGCTGGCTATTGATGGAACATGGTTACGATCAGGCCGATGCCGTGCGGCAGGAATTGGTGCGATCTGGATACGCCGAAGTGCAGAGCTGGCGCGATCTGGCCGGGATTGAACGGGTAAGTGGCGGTAAAGTCGGCGGCGGTAAAGTCAGCGAAAAATCCAAAGCCAAGACCTGAAGCTAAGCCTCACCCGCAAACGCCCGCTCGACAAAATCCAGGCGATCCTGTCCCCAATAAGGCACCCCATCCACAACATACCAGGGCGCCCCAAAAACATTCGCCGCCATCGCTTCGTCGGTGAAACGATCGAACTCGGCCTGCACACTGGCGGTTTCAGAAGACTTCAACAAATTGCGCCCGTCATGTCCCAGTTCGACCGCAATCGCCAGCAAAGTATCAGGGTCGGCGATATTGCGTTCTTCCGCCCAGATCCCTCGCATCACCGCACCCGCCAATGTCAATGCTGCATCGGTGCCCAGCGCCAGTTGCGTGGCGATAATCAACTTGGAAGCAGCCTCGCTTTGCACTGGGAAAAAAGTCGGATGCAAATTCATCGGCAATTGCCGGAACGTGCTCCAGCGTTGCAACTCTTGCAGACGATAGGCCTGACGTTGCGGCGCACGCTTGGCCAGCGGCAAGCCGCCCGACACACCGAACACCTTGTTCAAATCGAAGGGCTTCAGCACAATCTGTACGCCATACTGTTTGGCCAACGCCACCAGATGCGTATGCCCCAGATAAGAATACGGGGAATGCGGCGAAACATAGTATTCACATAATTTGCTCATGCGGGACTCCGATCAATCTAGTCAAAATGGTTTCACAACGACCAGAATCACAATCGCCAGCAACAGAACCAGCGGCACTTCATTGAACCAGCGCAGCCAGACATGGCTGCGCTTATTCTCGCCGAGTTCGAATTTGCGCAGCAGCGAACCGCAGGCATGCTGATAGCCGATCACCAGAATCACCAGCGCCAGCTTGGCATGCAGCCAGCCGTTGCCGGGGGCGCTCAATCCGATGCCGGAAACCAGCAATAACCAGATACCCAGCAGTATCGCCGGGATCGATATCAGGCTGGTGAAGCGATATAACCTGCGCGCCATCCCCAGCAAACGCGTGGTGGCGGCGAGATCGGTTTCCTGCGCCAGATTGACCATGATGCGCGGCAAATACAGTAAGCCGGCAAACCAGCCGGCGATAAAAACGATATGCAGCGATTTAATCCAGAGCATGTGATTCCTTTTGTGCGGTAGGTGGAACGTAATGGTTTAAACAGTGCGAGGGAGCCGGCGGGCGCGCCGCATTCCTGCTGAACTATTGCTGAATTATTGCCGAACTTCTATTGCCGGACTTGTCCCTGGCCGAGCACGATATATTTTTGCGAAGTCAGGCCTTCCAGACCGACCGGACCGCGGGCATGCAGCTTGTCGTTGGAAATACCGATTTCTGCGCCCAGTCCGTATTCGAAACCATCCGCGAAACGGGTCGATGCATTGACCATCACGGAAGCGGAATCGACTTCCCGCAAAAACCGCATCGCATGCGTGTAATCTTCGGTCACGATCGCGTCGGTGTGTTGCGATGAATAATGATTGATATGCTCGATCGCCTGATCCAGGCCATCGACCACGCGCACCGCCAGGATCGGCGCCAGATATTCGGTCGACCAGTCCTCTTCCACGGCCGCCATCAAATGCGGATAGCCGGCCAGGATGCGGCGGCTTTCTTCATCGCCGCGCAATTCGACTTGTTCGGGCAGGTATTTTTCCGCCAGCGCCGGCAATATCGCGGCTGCGACGCTGCGCGCCACCAGCAAAGTTTCCATCGTGTTGCAAGTGCCGTAGCGATGGCATTTGGCATTGAAGGCGACATCCAGCGCCTTCTTGCTGTCGGCCTTGTCGTCGATGTAGACATGGCAAATGCCGTCCAGATGTTTGATCATCGGGACTTTGGAATCCTGCATCAGGCGCGCGATCAGGCCCTTGCCGCCACGCGGCACGATGACGTCGATATATTCCGGCATGGTAATCATCGCGCCGACCGCAGCCCGGTCGATGGTATCGATGACCTGTACCGCGTCTTGCGGCAGTCCGGCATCGGCCAGACCTTGCTTGACGATTTTAGCCAGCGCCTGATTGCAATGCAGCGCTTCCGAGCCGCCGCGCAGGATGGCGGCATTGCCGCTCTTGATGCACAGGCCGGCGGCGTCCACGGTGACGTTCGGCCGTGCTTCGTAGATGATCCCGATGACGCCCAGCGGCACCCGCATCTGCCCGACCTGAATGCCGGTCGGCCGGTATTTCATGTTGCTGATTTCACCGATCGGATCGGCCAGCGCAACGATTTGCTCCAGCCCCTCGGCCATGGTAGCGATGGCTTTATCGGATAGCGTCAAACGGTCCAGCATGGCGGCGTCGAGACCGGCAGTGCGGGCAGCGGCGAGGTCTTGCTGGTTAGCCGCGCGCAAAATAGCGGCATCGCGCCGGATTGCTGCGGCAATCAGCGTCAATGCCCGATTCTTGACGGCGCTATCGGCTTTGGCCATCGCGCGCGAGGCGGTCCGGGCACGCTGGCCGATGTCTGTCATGTATTGCTGAATATCCATATTTTTATATCTCTGTGATTCTTTAAGCGTAGCAGTTAAGCCGAATTTGCGCTGTCACTGCCAAATTTCCCTAAGCCCGTCCGCGCGCCACAGTCAGCGCCAATTGCGCCAGCGCATCCCAGGCATCGCCGGCATACGCCTTGGCGCGCAGGCCCTTGATCATTTTATCGATTTGGGCCGCCTGTTGCAGCGCGTGTTGCAAGGTCGCCAGCGATACGCGGCGCAGCGCCGGCTCCATCAAGCGTTCGCGCGGTCCCCAGATACGGTACTCCTTCAATAGCGCTCCCAACGGTCGTCCTTGTTCGACAGCCGCTTTCAATTTGAGCAAAGTGCGAATCTCTTCGGCCACGGCCCATAACACCAGCGGCAAGGCTTCGCCTTCGCCTTCAAGACCGCGCAACATCCGCATCAGGCGCGTGGCGTCGCCGCTCAGCATGGCTTCGTTGAGCTTGAATACATCGTAACGGGCGACGTTGAGCACGGCGTCCTGCACTTGTTCAAAGCTGAGTTTGCCGGGGCCATGCAGCAGCGCCAGTTTCAGGATTTCCTGATGCGCGGCCAGCAGGTTGCCTTCGACCCGGTCAGCGATAAAATCGACCGCCTGTTTATCGGCGCTTTGCTGCTGTGCCGCCAGCCGCACGCCGATCCAGTTCGGCAACTGCGCGCGCTCCACGGCGGCAATATCAATATAAACCGCAGCCTGCTGCAGCGCTGCAACCCAGGCTGCTTTCTGCGTCGCCCAGTCCAGTTTGGGGAGGCTGATGATGGTCATATTGTCGGGACTCAGACCGGCCGCGTACTCTTGCAGCGCCTGCCCGCCATCCTTGCCCGGCTTGCCGCTGGGAATGCGCAGTTCGATCAGTTTTTTGTCGCCGAACAATGACAGCGTTTGATTAGCCGCCAGCAACTCGCCCCATTTAAAACTGCGATCGACAGTGAGCACATCGCGCTCGCTGAAACCGCCGCTGCGCGCATGCTTGCGAATCTTGTCCGCGGCTTCCTGCGCCAACAAATGTTCATCACTGGCGATCACATAGAGCGGCGCCAGCGTTTTGGCCAGATGAGCGTCCAGCGCCTCAGGCCGCAATTGCATGCTTATTTCGTCCCGTCGGCGCCATCGACCGGCGCCTCAGGCGTGAGCGTAATGGCCTCCATGCGACGCAGAATTTGCTGCACCAGATCCGTTTGCATGTCGTTATACAGAAGGACTGTCTCGGCCTGCTTGGCTAATGCCTGCTGCTCGTTGTAGCTGATGTTGCGCTTGAGTACGATTTCGCTAGGCGGCACCAGGACTTTCCCCTTGGGGTCGGTGACGGTGAACGAGGCGCGTTTATACAGCACGTATTCGCTCACCTGGCCGACCGTGCTGAGGGTCAGAATCTTTTGTTCCTGCGATTCAGAGAGCAACTGGAAGATGGCCTGGGCATCCTTCTTGTTATCGGTGACGATAATGCCACTGGCTTTCAGATAACGCTTCAGTTGCAAGCCCATCGGCGAGTTGACGGCGACATTCAGATAGATCGATGTGAACGGCAGATTAGGTTTGCCGCGCAGATGGAAGCCGCATGCGCTCAGCGCGACTGCAACGCTCAGCAGTAACAGCCATTTGGTGAAAGTCTCGCGATACTGGCGCATAAAGGGTTCCGTGATTCCGTAGTTTCGTGGCAAGGTTTGAGGCTGGGTGGTAATAATTCAGGCAACGATATTGATCAATTTCCCCGGAACGACGATGATTTTCTTCGGCGGACCGGCGAGGAATTTTTGCACATTTTCATGCGCCAGCGCCGCCGCTTCGATCAATCCCTTATCGGCATCCTTGGCGATGGTGATGCTGCCGCGTAATTTGCCGTTGACCTGGATCATCAGCTCGATTTCGTTTTGCTCCAGCGCCGCCGCGTCGACTTGCGGCCAGTGCGCGTTGAGCAAATCGCCCAATTTGGCAGCATAGCCGAGTTCCTGCCACAGCACGTGGGTGATATGCGGCGCAACCGGATTGAGCATGCGCAGGAAAATCGACAGGCCTTCGCTCAGCACGGCATCGCTGCCGGCGCCGGCATCCAGTTTGGCCGCTTCCAACGTGTTCAGCATTTTCATGCACGCCGACACCACGGTGTTGTATTGCATGCGTTTGAAGTCGTTGTCGGCCTGCTGCAAGGTCTTGTGAATTTCACGCCGCAAAGTTTTCTGCGCCTCGTTGAGGCTGCCGGCATCCAAGGCAAAATGATTGCCGGCCGCACTTTCCACCCGCCCCGCCATCGCATACGAAAAAGCCCAAACCCGGCGCAAGAAGCGATTAGCCCCCTCCACCCCGGCGCCCGACCATTCCAGCGTTTGTTCCGGCGGCGCTGCAAACATGATGAACAAGCGTGCGGTATCGGCGCCGTAAGCATCGATCTGGGCTTGCGGGTCGATGCCGTTGTTCTTCGATTTCGACATCTTTTCAGTGCCGCCGATGACGACCGGCGCGCCGTCCGCTTTCAGGATCGCGCTCGCAGGCCGGCCTTTTTCGTCGAACGTCAGGGCGACATCGGCCGGATTGTGCCAAACCTTTTTACCGGAGTCTTCTTCGCGGTAATAGGTTTCGTTGAGCACCATGCCTTGCGTGAGCAGATTGGTGAACGGTTCGTCGAATTTGACCAGACCGAAATCGCGCATGACTTTGGTCCAGAAGCGCGCATACAGCAAATGCAGCACGGCATGCTCGATGCCGCCGATGTACTGATCCATCGGCATCCAGTAATCGTTGCGGGAGTCGACCATCGCATCCGTCAAACCTGGCGAGGTGTATTTCATGTAATACCAGGACGAATCGACGAAGGTATCCATGGTGTCGGTTTCGCGCCGCGCCGGTTTGCCGCAGGTCGGGCACGCCACATCCAGGAAGGCCCGATTTTTATTGAGTGGATTGCCGCTGCCGTCCGGCACGCAATCTTCCGGCAGAATCACCGGCAAATCCTTTTCGGGCACCGGCACCGCGCCGCAGTCGTCGCAATGAATAATCGGGATCGGCGTACCCCAGTAGCGCTGGCGCGAAATGCCCCAATCGCGCAGGCGGTAAGTGATTTTCTTCTCGCCGAGTCCGAGCGCGGCCAGATCGGCGGCAATCGCATCGACTGCTTGCTGGTAATGCATGCCGTCATATTTGCCGGAATCGATGCAACGACCGTTTTCCTTGTCGCCGTACCAGTCGTGCCAGGAGACGGTGGAGTAAGTCTTGCCTTCGACGGCGATCACCGGCCGGATCGGCAAGACATATTTTTGTGCAAATGCGAAATCGCGTTCATCATGCGCCGGCACGCCCATCACAGCGCCATCGCCGTAGCTCATCAGCACATAATTGCCGACCCAGACGTCGATTTTCTGATTCGTCAACGGATGGGAGACGGTCAGGCCGGTCGGCATGCCCTTCTTCTCCATGGTCGCCATATCGGCTTCGATCACGCTGCCGAGCTTGCACTCGGCGATGAAGTTTTGCAGTTTGGGATTGTTGCGGGCCGCGAATGCGGCCAATGGATGTTCCGGCGCCACGGCGCAGAAAGTGACGCCCTTGATGGTATCGACGCGAGTGGTAAAGACCCACAGCTTGCCGTCCTGGATCAAGGCGCCGCCGTTGCTTTCGTCACGGATCTGATGCGTAAACGCGAACCGCACGCCGGTCGATTTGCCGATCCAGTTGGCCTGCATCAGGCGTACCCGTTCCGGCCATCCCGGCAACTTGGTTTCGACATGCTCCAGCAACTCTTCGGCGTAGTCGGTGATCTTCGCGTAATACATCGGGATTTCGCGTTTTTCGATCACAGCGCCGGAACGCCAGCCTTTGCCGTCGATGACTTGTTCGTTGGCCAGCACGGTCTGGTCCAGCGGGTCCCAATTCACGCTACCGGTTTTTTGATAAATGATGCCCTTTTCGAGCATCTTCAGGAACATCCACTGGTTCCACTTGTAATACTCGGGCGAGCAGGCGGTTATTTCACGCGACCAGTCGATCGCCAGACCCATCGATGCAATCTGCTGCTTCATGTAAGCGATATTGGAATAAGTCCATTGCGCCGGCGGCACGCCGTTGGCGATCGCGGCATTTTCGGCCGGCATGCCGAACGCATCCCAGCCCATCGGCATCAGAACGTTATAGCCGTTCATCCGCAGATAGCGGTACATGACATCGTTAATGGTGTAATTGCGCACATGGCCCATGTGCAGTTTGCCCGATGGATAAGGCAGCATCGAACAGGCGTAGAACTTGCCTTTGGGGAAACGTGGATCATTTTCGACGGCCTTGTAAGCGTCGATTGCGGTCCAGTGGCTTTGTGCCGATTGTTCTACCTCGGCCGGGCTGTATTTTTCTTGCATGTGTGCTGTAGCGAATGAGTGATATCTAAACGCAGCATTATACTGGTTCATCTAGAAGGAAACGCCGATTAAGCGTAGCTAGCGGCCCAATCACAGGACTGTGATGCTCACCGTACTCGCGTACGGCTGCGCTTCTCGCCCTGCGCTTGAACCGCTAGCTACACTTACTCGGCATTTCTACACTTCGGTTCCGCGCTTAAAGCAAAAGGAGT
>DATMOE010000370.1:0-5009 GCA_035568435.1 Herbaspirillum sp.
TGCCGCGGCGATCGCCACCATCACGGCAGCGATGAGCAAAGGCATTTTGCGCTCATGAAAATAGCGGTAATACAAAGCGCCGCTGGCAAACCATCCGAATTGCTCCGCGCTGCTGGCCCGCAATACCAAATCAGGCCAATGCAGCCCGCCATCCGGGAAAATATGTTGCAATTTGCTGAGCGCCGCCGCGAATAAAAAAAGCATGATCAGCACCATGATCATCCTTCTGCCGCCGATCAAAAAAAACAGCACGCCCGCAATGAAATAAAATTTTACTTCAACAAACAGCGACCAGAACGAACCTTCGATGAAGCCCTGCGGCGAGCCTAAAATAGCGCCCCACCAGGTCGGCTCGATGAAGGTCAAGCCCGGCAACATATCGCGCCACACCACCGCACCAGCCGGCCGCTCGGGAAACAGGCTGGCCGAAGCAAAGACCAGAAGCGAACAGATCAGCATCGCCGGAAACAGCCGCAGCCATCTGCGCGAAATGAAATCGCGGAAATTCAGGCACTTCTCCAAAGTCATGAAGATGACGAAGCCGGAAATCAGGAAGAATAAATCGACGCCCAGCCATCCGTAGAAGAAGATCGGCTCGTGCGCGAAGCGGTCGCCGAATGGCAGCAGTTTCGGCCAGCGCGTATAAGAATGAAACAATATGACAACGAAAATGGCGATGCCGCGCAGCCCATCCAGGAAACTCAGACGGTGATGATCTGCTCCGGCAGTACCTGGTTGTTGGTCTGGCGTCATGAAGGTTGTTGCATCCCTGAAATCGAAAGTATCCAGGAAAGTATGAACAACTCAGTGCAGGGCCTTCGTAAGCGGCAAGCTGATCGTTGCGTAGGAATACCGGCAGGCCCGTATTAACTACGGGCCTCCGCACACCCAAACATCAGAGCGATTACGCCTTTGCCGCCTCTTCCAGTTGCTTCAAGCGTGCACGCATCGTGCGCTCTTCGGTCCAGCGCGCGGTTTCGTCACGCACGATGGCGACAATTGCGCTGACTTTATGATCCGGCGTATATAACATCCCGACCGTAAATGCGATCGACAACGGATGGCCTTCCTTATGGAGCGCAGGCACGCGCAACACATCGTTGCCGTAGCGTGTTTCGCCGGTTGCCATCGTCTTGTGATAACCATCCCAATGACGCTGACGTTGGCGCTCCGGGATGATCAGATCCAGCGATTTTCCCAGCGCTTCGCTTTCGGTGAAACCGAAAATCCGTTCTGCGGCAGGATTCCACACAATGATCGCGCCGCCGGCATCGCAGACCACCACGGCATCGCCGAGCGCGCCAATCAATTGTTTAAAATCGATTGCTGCTTCCATAGGGTATCTCCCTGTTCTTTAGTCGAAAAAAAAGCGGCGTTCAGAAGCACCAAGCTTCCGAACGCCGCTCTTGTCAAAACGGTTCAGTAACTATTAAACCGCTTTTGCCGCATGCAGATCGGCGATTTGTTTAGCAGAGTAACCCAAGCTGCCCAACACTTCGTCAGTGTGCTCGCCCAGCAATGGCGAACCGGTGATTTCGACTGTCATATCCGAGAATTTGATCGGGCTGCCGACTGTCAAATACTTGCCGCGCTCTTTGTGATCGACTTCGGTAATGGTGCCGCTTGCACGCAAGGATGGATCGTTGGCGATTTCTTTCATCGTCAAGACCGGTGCGCAAGGAATATCGAACTTACGCAAGATATCCACTGCTTCGAATTTGGTCTTGTCGGCCAGCCACACTTCGATAGTTGCGAAGATGTCAAAAATCTTGTCCTGACGCGCTTCAGCAGTCATGTACGCTGGATCGGTGGTCCACTCTTCCTTGCCGATCGCCTTGCAGATTGGCGCCCATGCATGGCCTTGAATCGTGAAATAGATATACGCGTTAGGATCGGTTTCCCAGCCCTTGCACTTCAATACCCAGCCAGGTTGGCCGCCACCGCCGGCGTTACCGCCACGTGGCACCACATCGCTGAATTTACCATGCGGATATTGTGGATACTCTTCCAGATAGCCGATGCGATCCAGACGTTGTTGATCGCGCAACTTGACGCGGCACAGGTTCAATACCGAATCCTGCATCGAAACCGCGACCTTTTGGCCTTTACCGCCGTTGCTGTTGCGTGCATGCAGCGCGGTCAAAATGCCGATTGCCAGATGCATACCGGTATTGCTGTCGCCCAGAGCGGCAGCGCTAACTGTTGGTGGGCCGTCGTCGAAACCGGTAGTGGAAGCGGCGCCGCCGGCGCATTGCGCCACGTTTTCGTAGACTTTCAGGTCTTCGTAGTGGTGACCATCGCTAAAGCCCTTTACCGAGGCGACGATCATGCCTGGATTGAGTTCGTTGATGTGTTCCCAAGTGAAGCCCATACGGTCGAGCGCGCCCGGACCGAAGTTTTCAACCAGCACGTCGGATTCTTTGATCAGCTTGGTCAATACTTCCTTGCCTTGCGGTGTCTTGGTGTCCAGCGTCAACGAACGCTTGTTGCTGTTGAGCATAGTGAAATACAGTGCGTCAACGCCTGGGATATCACGCAGTTGGGAGCGAGTGACGTCGCCCGAACCTGGACGTTCTACCTTGATCACATCGGCGCCGTACCAAGCCAGCAGCTGGGTACATGCAGGACCTGCCTGGACGTGCGTAAAATCGATAATCTTGATGCCTGACAGTGGTTTACTCATGATGCTCATTCCTTTTTAATTAATCTAGCTGGTGTCACTGAAAAATTAATTGACGTTACTTAAACATGGCTTAAACATGGTCTGCGCCATGCTGCCGCACATAGCCGTGCCGACTCTAAAACGCGATATATCATACCCGTTTATGATCTGGTCATCATATCCAACACGACTTGTTTCTCTCATTGACCAGGGTCAATTTTCCCCTCATCATGTCCGGCGCATTATGCTTTATTTTTTAGACAACGAATCGAACCAATATGTCCCTTGTTTCAAATCATCCTGAAAAAAATATTATCCGCGTGCAACTCAAGCAAAATCTCGTGCTCAAGGGCATGCGTGATAGCGAAATGGCCGCTCTTGAACCCTATTTAACGGTCGTCAATTACCAAAAAGGCGACATCCTGTTACATCAGGGCGTGCATGAAATGGAACAATATTTCATCCTGGACGGCATCCTCAAACGAGTCGTTACCAATCAGCAAGCGAAAGAAATGATTTTACGCTTCGGCGCAGAAGGCGACATAGAAACCAGCTATGCCGCGTGGCGTCTGAAAACACCGACACCGTACAGCATTGTCTGCGTCACAAAAGCGCGCGTAGCCAAGATGCCGTTACAGCAATGGGTTGCTTTCATGGAAAGCCACACCCAGGTCAAATACGCCTTCGAATACGAGGTAATGCACCTGATGAGCGAGATCATGGCGCACACCATCACCTTGCACCTGCTGGACGCGCCTGGCCGCGTGCATCGCTTCCTGCGCAAGCATGAAGAACTGTTCGACCGTATTCCGAAAAAGGAGCTGGCGTCGTATCTGAATCTGTCGCCGGAAACACTAAGCCGTTTGAAAAATCAGGGCAAAATCTAGAGCGTGCCGGGTACGCTCAGTTAAAACGATTACTGAGTTTCCCGATCCCATCTATTTCAATTTCAATCAGGCTATTCGGCGGCATTGCGCCCGCCCCTGCTGCGGTGCCACATAAAATAATATCCCCCGGATTCAGCGCGACCTCTCTGGAAAGCAGGCTCACTAGTTTCTCGACGGAAAAAATCATGTCATTGACTGGATAATCCTGCCTGGGCTGGCCGTTGAGTAGACTCCTGACCACCAGCATCGCCGGATCGAGACCCGTCGCGATCACCGGCCCGAGCGGAAAAAATGTGGACGACTCCTTGACGCGCGCCCATTGCGCGAAACTCGCCTCTTCGTCGGTATCGCAAAGCATGGTGATATCGTTGACGCAGGTATAACCGAAGACATAATCCAGCGCTTCCGACTCGCTCACATCCTTGCAGGCGCGGCCGATCACAATGCCGAGTTCGCCGTCGAAGACCACCGGGCTGCCGCATGAGGACTTGCGTATCGTTTCATTCGGATTCAAATACGATTGCGGCGTCTTCAACAAATAATGCGGCTTGGCAGGCGCTTCCAAGCCCAGACTCTCGCCGAGAGAGCGAAAATTGTTCCACAAGGCAACTATTTTGCCCGGCACTGCCGGCATCAGCACCTTGACCTCGTTGAGCATAACGGTGAGATGCAACGGCTCGGGATTGTCGAACATATCACCGCTATAGACACGAATTTTCTGGCCTTCCAGCGTGCCAAAGCCAGTCATATCCGCGTGATGAAAGCGCAGCCAGCGTTCTACCATTTTAAAGTATGGCCTCCGGCTGCGAGCGTAAGGCTTCCAACACAATCGCGATCAAACCGGCGCCGTCATGCTGATGGACATATTTCATCAATGCCTCACGCATGCGCAGCGCCCAGAAGCTCTTGATATGCTTGGCAATATCGGTTTGCGCCTGTTGCCGATCCGGCATCGTTTCAAAAAACGAGCCGATCTGATTCGCCATCTTGATCAGGTTGTCGGGCGTCGAAGGGTTATGTGAATGGGTGCTCATTTAGTCACCACCGCATCCGCAGGCACGCCCTTCAACAACGACTCCTGCATCGCATGGAACTGCTTGAACTCCTGCTGCCATTGCGACGGCTGCGCCACCGGCATCACCTGCACTGCCGTGACCTTGTATTCCGGGCAATTGGTCGCCCAATCCGAGTTATCCGTCGTAATCACATTGGCCCCCGATTCGGGGAAGTGGAACGTGGTATACACCACGCCCGGCTGCACCCGCTCGGTCACATCGGCCCGCAATACCGTATGCCCGGCGCGCGATTCAATGCCCACCCAGTCGTTCTCGCGGATGCCGCGCTCTTCCGCATCATGCGGATGAATCTCCAACCGGTCTTCGCTATGCCATTGCGAATTCTCGGTACGCCGCGTCTGCGCGCCCACGTTGTACTGCGACAGAATCCGCCCGGTGGTCAGG
>DATMOE010000371.1:0-8038 GCA_035568435.1 Herbaspirillum sp.
GGCGCAACGCCGGCGTGGCCGGCTACCAGGAATTCGATTTGTTCGATACCGTAAGCCGCGGGTTCGCCCGGCACTAAGGCGATCTCGAAACAGCCGCCGGACATGCTTAAATCCTGCATCGCCGCGGTGACCGCTTGGCTCAAGGCGGCGGCGGCTTTGGCGCGCGCCTTGGATAATTTCTGCGCTGCGCTCATGTACGCGGCGCGCAATTTTTCTTCGTTGGCGCGCAAGGCATCCAGATCGCTGGCATCGGCCAATTGCTGTAATTGCGTGGACAATTCGATCAGGGTTTGCGGCAGTTCGTCGGCGTGGACATGGAATTTTCGCGCGCTGGAATGGATTGCTTCCAGCCGGTTTTCGACGGTTTGCAGCCGCTCAGGATCGAGCTCCATCCGGCTCAGATAATCGTTGAGTGCATAGACGGCTTCCTGCATCTGGATGCGGGCCGGTTCCAGCAATTCGAATACCGGTTTCAGATCGGCATCGACGTCGCTGAGTTTGTTCAGTTTCTGCGTCAGCGCGGATAACTGCGAGAGCATCGGTGCGTCCGATTCGGAAATCAGCGCCAGCGCTTCTTGTGCGCCATCGATGAGCGCGGCAGCGTGCGATAGCCGCGAATGTTCGTTGCCGATCTCGGCCCATTCGCCGGGTTTGACGGCCAGCTTTTCCAGTTCGCCGACTTGCCATTCCAGGCGTTCGCGTTCTTGCAGCACATTTTTGGCGTCGGTTTCGAATTGACTGCGTTGCTTCATCACGGCGCGCCAGTTTTTATGCAATTGCGCCAGCGCCGCAGCTTCCGCCGATAGACCGGCCTGGCTGTCGAGCAGCAGCCGTTGGGCGTCGCTTTTCAATAATGATTGGTGGGCATGCTGGCCGTGAATATCGACCAGCAATTCGCCCAGCTCGCGCAATTGGGCGGCGGTGGCGGCGATGCCGTTGATGAATGCTTTGGAACGGCCTGCGTTGTCGATGACACGCCGCAACAGGACGCCACCCGGGTTGTCTTCATTAAGGTATTCGTTGGCTTCGAGCCAGGCGGAGGCATTGGTGGCATCGATGGCGAATTCGGCGCTGATATCGGCTTTGGCCGCGCCTTCGCGCACCACGCTGGCGTCGCCGCGCCCGCCCAGCGTCAAGCTCAAGGCATCGATCAGGATCGATTTGCCGGCCCCGGTTTCGCCGGTCAATACCGAGAACCCGGGTCCGAATTCCAGTTCAATCACATCGACAATGACAAAATCGCGAATGGCAAGTGTACGCAGCATGGGGGACGGGTTTGGTCAGGGGAAGAGTTTAGAACGCATTTCATAAATAGGCATAAGCGCGAATGGACTATTTGGCTGGATTGCTGCGTTGCGCCGCTTGCCCAGGGGACCACCCTGGGCTGCGCGACACGCCTTGCACTCCAGCCAAATAGCCTCATTCACACTTTTTCCTATTTATGAAATGCGTTCTAGGGATTGCAATAAATGCGGTGCTTATTTTAACTTCCATTCGTGGAAGGGTATTCATTCCAGTGCAGTTTTTGGCGTAGCGTATCGTAGTAACTCCAGCCGGCCGGGTGCAGGAAGGTAATGGTATGCAGCGAGCGCGCAATCACGATCCGGTCGCCGTGCGACAAGCTGGTCAGCGATTGCATGTCGAAGTTGGCGCTGACTTCGCGCCCGCCGATGATTTCGATGACGATTTCGCTGCTGTCGGTTACCACGATAGGGCGGTTCGACAGCGCATGCGGTGCAATCGGCACCAGCACAATGCCGCTTAAGCCGGGATGCAGAATAGGGCCGCCGGCAGACAATGCGTAGGCGGTCGAGCCGGTGGGCGTGGCTACGATCAAGCCGTCCGAGCGCTGCTTATACATGAAGCGCCCGTCGACTTCGACCGTCAGCTCCACCATGCCGGACGTGGCGCCCCGCGATACCACCACATCGTTGCATGCCAGTGCGCTGAAAATATTGGTGCCGCCGCGGATGACGGTCGCCTCCAGCAGCGCGCGCGATTCGACTTCGACTTTGCCGGCCAGCATTTCGTAGAGCACCGGCATGACGCTTTCCAGCGGGATATCGGTCATGAAACCGACCCGGCCCTGGTTGATGCCGATCAGCGGCACATTGAATGGCGCCAACAGGCGGGCGATGCCGAGCATGGTGCCGTCGCCGCCGACGATGACCGCGGCATCGGCATGCCGGCCGATTTGTTCGGGTGTCATCGTTTCGTAGCCTTGCGCGGCAATGTTTTGCGCAGTCTCGGTTTCAAATACAACGTTATAGCCGTTGCTTTTCAAAAAGCCGGCAATATCGGAGAGCGAGACGGCAATGCCGGCGGCAAAATATTTGCCCACAATGGCAATTGTGTGCGGCTTGAACGGCGTGGCAGGAGGTTTAGTAGGCGACATGCTGTGGATTAGACCATAATTTGCGTTGTGCAAACAAATTGAACTGCAATTGCGCCATGAATATTGAAACCGGAGATCTTCCCATGCGGCAATCGTCCACCGCCAGCGTTAAAAAAGAGCCGATGATGGGGTCAGTTATGGGGTCAGTTCGGGGGCCGGTTCGGGCTGTGTTGTTCGATCTCGACGATACGCTCTGGCCGATCGTGCCCGTCATCGTTGCCGCCGAACAAGTATTGTACGAATGGTTGCAACAGCATGCGCCGGCAGTCGCGGCGGTGCACAGCATCGAAAGCTTGCGCGCCCGGCGCGAAGCCTTGATGCAAGCCGACGCCCGCTATCGCCTCGATCTGAGGGCGTTGCGCACCGTGGTCCTCAACGAAGTGTTCGAGGCCTGTGGCGAAGACCCCGGCAAGGTCGCGGCGGGGATGGCGCTGTTCAGCGCGGCGCGCAATCGGGTGCAGCCATTCGGCGACGTCCTGCCGGCATTGCAGCGATTGAGCGAAAAAGTCATGCTGGGCACGATTTCCAACGGCGCGGCGGATTTGACGGCGATCGGCATGGCGCAGCATTTTCGGGTCTCGGTCGCCGCGCATGAATTCGGCAGCACCAAGCCCGATCCGGCCATTTTTCAGCATGCTTGCGCGGCGCTGGGCGTGCGGCCGGACGAGGCGGTCTACGTCGGCGACGATCTGGGGGCCGATATTGTGGGGGCGCAGCAGGCCGGCATGCGGGCAGTCTGGATCAATCGCTTTGGGCGCGCATTGCCGGCCGAGATTGCGCCGGATGCGGTCTGCACGAATCTGGACCAATTGGAAGCCTGGCTGACATCTGTTCAGACTATGGAGGGCGCGCAGGGTGCATAATATGGTTTCGCTGTCATCGCTATTTCATTTGTGCTTGCCTAAATCCGCTATGCCATTACCGCCATGCAATTAGATACTCGCGCGCAAACCCTGTTGAAAGCCCTGGTCGAACGTTATATCGCGGATGGCCAGCCGGTCGGTTCACGGGCGCTTTCCAAGATCTCCGGTCTGGAATTGTCGCCGGCGACGATTCGCAACGTGATGGCCGATCTGGAGGAAATGGGTTTTGTCGCCAGTCCGCATACGTCGGCTGGCCGGGTGCCGACGCCACGCGGTTATCGCGTTTTTGTCGATACCCTGCTGACGGTTGAAGCGATCGATGAAAATGCGTTGGTGGCGCGCATGCAGGGGAGCGGTTTTCAGCATTCTTCGCAAAAAATCATCGCTAATGCGGCCCAGGTTCTGTCGTCGCTGTCGCAATTCGCCGGCGTGGTGCTGACGCCGCGCCGTGAATCGGTATTTCAGCAAATCGAATTTCTGCGCTTGTCCGAGAAGCGCATTCTGCTGGTGATCGTCAGTCCCAATGGCGATGTGCAAAACCGCCTGTTGCTGACCGATGCCGATTACACCCCTGCGCAACTGGTGCAATCGGCCAATTACATCAATCTTCACTATGGCGGACTGAGTTTCGAGCATGTGCGGCTGCGTCTGAAAACCGAGTTGCGCGAACTGCAGGATGACATGACGCGGCTGATGCAGGCGGCGGTCGAAACCGGCAGCGACGCCATGAGCGACGACAGTGAAACGATGGTCATTTCCGGTGAACGCAATCTGCTCAGCGTGACCGATTTATCGTCGAATATGACGTCGCTGCGCAAGTTGTTTGAAATGTTCGAGCAAAAAACCGGCTTGATGCAATTGCTGGATGTTTCCAGCAAAGCGACCGGTGTACAGATTTTTATCGGCGGCGAATCGCAACTGGTGCCGATGGAAGACATGAGTATTGTCACCGCGCCGTATCAGCAGGACGGGCGCATCGTCGGCACGCTGGGCGTGATCGGGCCGACGCGGATGGCTTACGAACGGGTGATTCCGATCGTCGATATCACGGCGAAATTGCTTTCGAATGCGCTGAGCAATATCTGAGGCCTAATTACTTGGCTTGTTTGCCGGCTTTATTCACGCAATCCTGGCAGCGTCCGTAGAGCGCCAATGCGTGTTCGACAATCTTGAAGCCGCGCTCCTGCGCGATTTTGATTTGACGCTCTTCAATTTCTTTATCGAAAAACTCCTCGACCTTGCCGCAGTCCAGGCACACCAGATGATCATGGTGCGTGCCTTCGTTCAGCTCGAATACCGCCTTGCCGGTCTCAAAATGGTTGCGTTGCAGCAAACCAGCCTGCTCGAACTGCATCAAAACACGGTAAACAGTGGCCAATCCGACGTCCATATTGTCGGAAAGCAGGATTTTATAGACATCTTCCGCACTGAGATGGCGTACCTCGGAGTTTTGGAAAATTTCCAGGATTTTCAGCCGTGGCAGGGTTGCCTTCAGGCCGCTGGCTTTGAGTTCGGAGGGATTATTAGGCATGGGGATCGCAATCATTTGGTCACAAGCGGGATAACTGCTTTATCATATAGCGTTTTAGCACAATTGCTCAATCACTTGAGATCCTTATGCGCATGCTGCCATTTTTTCAGTCCGTTGTTAAGTCTGCTTTAACGTCTGTCGCGACACCCGCAGCCCCCTTCCGCAAGCCGGTGCTGATGTTCTGCCTGGCTGCGGTGGCTTCATTGTCGGGCTGCGCTAGCTGGAATCCTTGGAAGACCACCACGGCGCCAGTCGCCGACGGCAGCGGCGCTATGGTGACCGATGCCAACGCCGGTGTGAAAACCACATCGAAAAGCAAGTTCTTGAGTTTTCTGTCGCCTTATAAAATCGATATTCAGCAGGGTAATTTCGTCTCTGCCGAAATGTTGGCGCAGCTCAAAGAAGGCATGACCCGCGATCAGGTGCGTTTCGTACTGGGCACGCCGTTGCTGACCGACATATTCCATGCGGATCGCTGGGATTACGATTTCCGTCTGACCAAAGGCAATGGCGAAATCATCGCCAGCCGGGTTTCGGTATTTTTCAATGGCGATAGTCTGGCTAAATGGGAAGGCGGCAATCTGCCGACCGAAAGCGAATATCTGGGCTTCATCGCCGGTTCCAAACCGTCCCTGATGCCAGCTATCTCCGACGGAAAACCCATCTTCAATCCGGGACTTCCTGGTCAATAATTTCTCATGAATAAGTTGAAAATCGCTGTGGCCGGCGCATCCGGCCGCATGGGCCACATGTTAATTGAGGGTATCCAGGCAACTAACGACGCCGTTCTCAGTGGCGCATTGGATCGGGCGGACTCCCCCAGTATCGGCACCGATGCCGCGGCATTCCTGGGCGTATCGTCCAATGTCATGATCGCCGCCGGCTTAGCCGATGGCCTGACCGGCAGCGATGTTCTGATCGATTTCACCCGTCCCGAAGCCACACTCGCGCATCTGGTGTATTGCGCGGCGCATGGCGTCAAGATGGTGATCGGCACCACCGGTTTCGATCAGGCCGGCAAGGACGCCATCGCGGCAGCGGCGCAAAAAACCGCCATCGTCTTCGCGCCCAATATGAGCGTCGGCGTGAATGTCACGATGAAATTGCTGGAACTGGCCGCTAAAAGTTTTTCGCACGGCTACGACATTGAAATCATCGAAGCTCATCACCGCCACAAGGTTGACGCGCCGTCCGGCACGGCGCTGAAAATGGGCGAAGTCATTGCCGATGCGCTCGGTCGCAAGCTCGATGATGTCGCGGTGTATGCGCGTGAAGGCATCACCGGTGAACGCGATCCGTCATCGATCGGTTTCTCCGCAATCCGCGGCGGCGATATCGTCGGCGACCATACGGTCTTGTTTGCCGGTATCGGCGAACGCATCGAAATTACTCACAAATCATCCAGCCGGGCGACCTATGTACAAGGCAGCCTGCGCGCCGCGCGTTTTCTGCGTGAGCGGCAAACCGGGTTGTTCAATATGCAGGATGTGCTGGGGTTGAGCTAGTGTACTAATGCTTGGCGGGGCGGTGTCTTTACATATTTTACATAGCGCATAAATCCCCCTGTTCATCCTGCGTAGCGCGGCGTATAGCAGGGAGGATCATCTTTGGCTTTGAACCATTTTTCCTTCCACAGTATAAAATGCAGCCCATTAATGCATTCATGAGCCCCCCACAATGATCGAAACCACGAACGGATTTGCCCACTACTGGGCCGAAGGCGATGCCATCTCGCATAGCGTCGCGTATCTGCTGGCCATCATGTCGCTGATGAGCTGGTATTACATTTTGTCCAAAACCTGGAGTGCCTATCGCATCCGCCGCAGTGCCGTTGCGCTCGAAGCATTCTGGAAAGCCCCGACCCTGGCGGACGCCATCTTTGTGATCCAGCGCGCAGATACCGAAGACATTTATGCCCCTTTAGCCATTCAAAGCGCCGGCGCCGCCAGTAAAACCAAGCGCGGCGATACGCCCTCGCTGAACGCCGCTACCGATCCCGGCGAGCTGATCACCCGTACTCTGCGCCAGGAAATAAACCGCGTCTCGTCGCGCCTTGAAAACGGCCTGACGCTGCTGGCGTCGGTCGGCTCCACCGCGCCGTTCATCGGTCTGTTCGGCACCGTTTGGGGTATTTATCACGCGCTGCAGGCGGTATCGGCCAGCGGCGCAATGCAGATCGATAAAGTGGCCGGCCCGGTCGGCGAAGCCTTGATCATGACGGCGATGGGGCTGGTGGTGGCGATTCCTGCCGTGCTGGCCTACAACGCCTTTGTCCGCGTCAACCGGCTCACGCTGGCCGAGCTCGACGGCTTCGCGCATGATCTGCATGCTTATCTGACTACCGGCGCGCGCGTCGGTCCACGTCTGGAGGGTTAAACCATGTCTTTCGGCGGTTTCAACGATCAACAAAATACCACGCCCATGGCTGAAATCAATGTCACGCCGATGGTCGACGTGATGCTGGTGCTGCTGGTGATTTTCATCATGGCCGCGCCGCTGTTTACCCATGCAATCAAACTCGATCTGCCCAGCGCACAGTCGGCGCCGTCCGATGAAAAACCGACAACGGTCACCATTGCGGTTGATCCGGCCGGTAAATTGTTCTGGAACGATGCGCCGGTGAGTCGTACCGAGCTGTCGGCCCGCCTGACGCTGGAGGCCGCCAAAAAGCCGCAACCGGACGTGATGATTCGCGCCGATAAAAATACCCGCTATGAAGTCGTCACCGACCTGCTGGCAGCAGCCCAGACCCAGGGCCTGAGCAAGATCGGTTTCGTCACTTCGCCCCATTCGAAATAACGGCGCCCAGTGAGTACGGTCACACTGAACGGCGAACTGCTGACCGATTGGGACGCCTTCCATACCCTGTCGCAAGAGGCTTTCGGTTTTCCGGCATTTTACGGGCGTAATATCAGCGCCTGGATCGATTGCCTCAGTTATCTGCGCGACGATGAAAGCATGTCCGCCATCCGCCTGGCAGACAACGAAGTGCTGACCATCGCGCTGTCCCATAGCGCTTTGCTGCAGCAGCGCTTTCCCGAACTGATCGAAGAATTACAGTTCTGCGTGGCAATGATCAATGAGCGCTACGACGATTACGGCGAAAAGCCGGCGCTGCAATTGCTCTTGCTTTAAGGGCTGAGCTGCCGGCTGCATTTACTCGGCGTTTCCCTGTGGTCAAACCAGTATAATGCTGCGTTTAGATATCACTTATCCGCTACAGCACACATGCAAGAAAAATACAGCCCG
>DATMOE010000372.1:0-7646 GCA_035568435.1 Herbaspirillum sp.
ATTGCACGCCATGCTGCATAAGAGCGTCAACGTGATCACAGCTGCCGGCGCCATTGAGGTCGTGATGGATATCGTTCCAGATGAGGACGATCCTTACGCCATATTAAGCGCGCGGGATAATGACGGTGAACAACTGGCCGAGGTTCGCATCGCCCCCGATTTCAAACTCGACAGAAATAGCGCTGCGGCGTGGATCGAAAGCGGCTATAAAAAACCGCGCTGATCTGCGCGGGGCTAATCTCAGCGCATGAAAAAGCCCTCATACCGTATGGGATGAGGGCCAGGAACAAAGAATGGATTAAGCAGAATTAGAAAATAAGCGCGGCTGTCAGCGATTTTATTTCCTCTGCATTTTCTTCAAGAATATTGCCCAAGGTGTCGCCATCGATGACCATCTCCAGCGGCGAAGCATCCTCGGCGAACGCAAGAACGGTTTCCGGGTGCAGCGGAGATGGCACCGGCGCCAGCATATTGGCGAGAAATAGAATATCGCCCAGCGTCGCCGGATGTTGCGCGCCGACGCCTGTCCATAGGGATTCGACGGCCGCCATGATCGTATCAGGCACAGCCAGTTTTTTCAGTACGCCACGGCCAATAATCTTTTCGCCGTATTCGGCCCAGTCTTCTGCATCGCCTTCCAGCAAACCGGGGAATTCTTCCGCGCGCGACAGCAAATAAAAGCCGCCGACTTCATGCACGATGCCGGCGAACATGGCGGTTTCAGGATCGATCCGCGTCAAACGCTTGGCCAGCACCTGCGCTAAAGCCGCCACATGTGCAGTGTGTTCCCACAAACGGGCGGATTTGGCTTTCAATACGGGGTTGGCGATCTTGCCGGTCAATTGCCGCACCATGACGGCCGCTACCAATGAATGGAGCGTGCGGAAACCGAGCCGCATCACCGCTGCGCGCACGCTGGCGATTTCAGCGCCAGAGCGGTTGTAAGCAACCGAATTGGCAATCGCCACAGCCCGCGCCGCAACCAGCGGTTCCAGCAAGACCATTTTGGCGGCTGCCTCAAGGTGGCAATCAGGATCTTCCAGGGCTTGCTGGAGTTTCATGGACGCATCAACGTTGGTCGGGAAGACCAATTCACCGCGACCCGCCTGCGTGGCGATATTTCTGAAAGTGTCTAATTTATCCATGAAACTTTATACGCTGGCCCCGACGGGATTGTCAACGAGCATCGCAGCATTCGCAATATAGCAGATTCATTCTGGCGCGCCGCGATTACTATTCTTTACAGTGATCAGCATGGTGCTCAAAGGTAAAGCATCGGTTTTGCAATCCAATGCGAATCGCCGCCTGACGCGCTGTTCCCATGCGCGCACGGAAATCTGTTCACCGTTGGCCTTGCGTGTGATCAGTCCTATGATTGCGTCCATACGGAAGGCTGCCGTGACGGTCGGCTGTATGGCCTCACGGTTGTCGTCGTTGTCGATGTCGGCCTCAGCCTCGCTATCGCCGGCACATGCCGTTTTGACAATACCTGTCAAAAAACAAACACCATGCGCATTTTCACCCAGCGTACTGACGTCGATTTCTTGCACTGTTGCATGACCGTCATCGCCGGGATAAGAAAACTGGATGCAGTCCGGCAGGACGATATTGATATGCGGCGTTGCCCCTTGCAATAACATTGATTCCCCAAGCTGCCTAAAGGGAGATCGCTGCACTATTTGATCCATGGTGAATTGCCTCCTAAGCAAATGTATATGACATTTACGCGAAAAACGGCCGGGTATTTTTATTTGAATTGCTATGCAGCGTCATACGAGCGCCGCCGCTTCGGGAAGCCGGTTTCAAATGCGTCTACGCAGGATTCAGAGCCGATCCTGGCGCCGATGCTTGAATCCCGTCATCGAATAGTGCATCAGACTCTTCAGCCCAACAAGACAATATTGGGTTGAAAAATATAGATTCGGAATCCTCTTAGTGCGAATACTAGGCATTGTCCTAGCCTCGTGCGACGTCTGGCAGTTCGTCAGGCCAGAGTTGTGCGCTATGCAGTATACGAAGGATACGCACGGTATCGTTTATGATCCGATACACCACGATGTACTGCGTGTGGCTAATAATCAACTCTCGCGTGCCGTCGATACGACCAGGACGACCACTTTCGGCGAATTGAATCAACATCAGGACTTGCGTAGCGATACGTTCATCGACGGCAATGGCCGCGCGCGGGCTATCTTGTTCGATGAAGTCGAAAATGCAGCCCCGGTCTTCAAGTGCAAACGGCGACCACTCCAGCCTCAAACTTTACCTTTAACGACTTTATTGAGAGCTGCTGCACGCCTTTTTGCGAAATGTGCTTCGACTTTGTCGTGCGGGATAGCTGGACGCGGATCATCCAGTGCTTCTTGCACCTTGGCTCGAAACCAGGCGTCATGCACAGAAGGATCGACCGCAAATCCGGCCGGCAGCGCACCTTCCTTGGCGACGCGCGTCAAGACAATGCGGACAACATCCGAGACAGTCAGTCCCATGTTGTCCAGCACTGCCGTCGCGCGTTCTTTCACGGAAGCGTCAATGCGAGTTTGTATCAATGCGTTCGCGACCATCGCGGCTCTCCAGTCATAGAATGATGAGAAATTGTAATTCAATTGAATTACATTGGCAATGTATCGTCGTACCACAATTTACTGCAGCTTAGCCTCAAGGTTCCACGCCTCCGGCACCAGCCCCATCGACAGCGCGCGGCCGACATAATATGTCCACAATTTGTTGATGTGTTTTGTCCGTTTGATATCTTCGCCGAACGAAGCAATTTCTTCCGCCGTCAACGGCAGCACGCGCCCCAGCATGCAGGCGTCGTACATGGCTTCGGCGTTCTCGACGAAATGCACGCAATCGACCAAAACGCCCGGCACGCTTTCCGCCACCACCACTTGGCCATGCGCGCGAATCAATGCCGCATGCGCCTGGCCCAGCGTCGCGGCCAATGCGCTGCCGCGTTCCGGCGAATTCACATGATTCGGATTTGGATGCACCGGAATGCCATTGGCCCAACGCACTGCGTGGTTCTTGACGGGCGCCAGTTGCGGACCGTCGGCCAGCGTAAATACAGCGCTGCGATCGTGATGAAAATGGGCAATCGAATGGACATCCGCACGCACACGGAAAATTTCAGAATGCAAGAAAACTTCCGAAGGCGGACGCAGACCTTCAGGCCCGGACAGCAGATAACCATCCATATTACAGATCAACAACAATTCAGGCCGCAGCGAAGCGCGGCTTTGATCGACCGACTGAATCAGAAAACCGCGGCCATCAGGCAAACGTGCGCTGACATGACCGCTATACCCCATGATCTTTAATTCATTGAGCATCAGCGTGCATGCCGCGACCTGATCGCGCAGGTGTTGTTCGATCTCCCGGCCTTGCACCGGCTCACTGGTTTTAATCACTTGCGCCGCATTATTCATTGCTCTGCTCCGTTGATATTTTTATAAAAATACTATTGGCCTGTTGTCGCTTATACGTCACTTATACGCCGTACTTATCCAGCTCATAGCGTTTCGGTTTCAGGCTGCGGCAGATCTCGCGCACCATGCCGGTCTGCGGCAAAGCAATACCGCAATCGCGCGCCATTTCCGACACGATTTCCATATCATCGTCGGCCCATGCCATCGACTGTTTGCCCCAGTTGCCGAGGGCGCCGTTGACGGCAGTGCTGGTCATCAGCGCCTTGCGCAGCGCATCGATATCCACACCATAGCGCGAGGCCAGCGCAAGCCCCTCGTGATTGGCGACCAGGCAGGCCCACAAAATAAGATTGTTGGCGGCTTTGGCGACCTGCGCCGTACCCAGTGCGCCGCTATGCACCACATCCGACGAATAGGCCGACAAGACCGGGGTGATTTTATCGACCACCGCTTTATCGCCACCCACGAACGACAGCAAAGTGCCGTCATCGGCTGCGCGGCCGCCGCGGCAGATGGTCGAGTCGATCACTTCGATCCCGCGGTCGCGTACCTTGTCCGCCAATGCCTGCACGGTCTTGGGATGCACGGTACTTAAAATAGCGACAATCGCGCCCTGCTTCGCATGACTTGCGATATCGCCGGCGCTGCCCAGCAACTCGCGCACTTCCGCGTCATAACCAACGCAAACCAGGATCGCATCCGATTCGCGGGACAGCGCCGGAACATCTTTCACGACACCGCCTTTGGATTCGATCTCACCGTACTTGCCGGCATGGAGATCGGACACCAGAACCGTGAAGCCGTGTTTTTTCAAATGGCCGATGATGGGCATGCCCATACGGCCCGCGCCGATTACGCCTACCGTCTTGATAGCGCTGCTTGTCGATTCCATTGCCTCTGCTCCGTAGGTTGATTTATTTTTTAGCAACGCCCAAAAAACTTAAAGCGAACGCCGAAACGTTCGCTTTAAATTTCTGCCCTGCCTTTAAGCCGATTGATGCGTATGAATGCTAACGCTTATGCTTTTACTTTTTGCTTCAAATAATCGGCCACCAGCGCAGCCGTCAAAGCGATGCCCGGCTTGTACTCAGGCGCATCTTCCAGTTGTTCGATATCGTTCAAACCGAATTTCTGATAAATACGGTTGATCGCCGAAATCAGACGCGCCGGCCGCTCTGGATCGGCATTGAAATGCTGATGCACGGTATTTGGCGGAATGTAGATCACGTCGCCGGCTTCCCATTCGTAGCGCTTGACTTCGTCCTGCACCCGCCAGTGATAGGTATCGGTGATTTCAACGTCGCAATCCTGATGCAGATCGTAGCCGCGCCCTTCGACCACATACAAACACTCTTCAGCCAGATGGCGATGCTTGCCCGAACGACTGCCCGGCGGGATCAGTTGCATGTAAGCATCGACTGTTTCCATACGGGTGTTCATCTGCTCGTTCAGCAAATGTTTCAGAATGCCCTGACGCGACATTTCCCATGGCATTTCGCTTGGATGCAGCACTTTTTTGCGCTTACCGTTACGCGCCGGCGCTGCCGCCGCATCATCCAGCAGATCCTGATACAGCTCTTTATTCTCGGTCCCTGTCAACCAGGCTTTCGATTCGCTCCATGCCATGATGTGCTCCTTTTATAGTTGTAAGATATTCGTGCCGATTACTGCGGATGGTTGTAATCCTCTTCCAGCTTGCGCGGTGTGTAAGGCCCGAATTCGGTCGACTCTTTCGGCCGTGGAATCACCTGCTTCTGGAACAACAAATTCATGAACATCATCATTGGCTTCGGCTTCAACACCAGCGCGCGCGCAGGCTTGAGCGGGTCTTTGTTGAAGTGTTGATGCACGCAGTTGTTATGCACGATGGCGATATCGCCGGCTTCCCAGTCGTAACGGATGCCGTCATGGATTTCATAGCCGGCGCCGTCCAGAATGTAGAACGCGGCTTCGTTGACGTGACCATGTTTTTGCGTGCGGCCGCCCGGCGCGTACTCTTCCAGATGGATATGCAGCGTTTGCGTGTAGCCATCGACCGGCTCGATGAAATGCTTGCTGAACGACTGCGGACCATCGGAGAATTCCAGCTCGGTGCCCTTGATCACGCGTGGCATGCTGCGCAGACGGACCAATTCCTCTTGCAGATTGTAGGCGCCGGCAATGCCGCGCAGGAAGACACGCGGTTTGGTACTGCTGTAATGCGATTCCTTGCCCATAGCGACTCCTTATCATCAAAGTTTGATGACGCACTATAGAGTTTGCGCTTTAACCGTGTCAATACAGTTGTTCCGTATATAAGAATCATGTCCCTTATAACAGAATATATTTTAATTTTATTCGAAAGATAGGCAGGCTCTAGCCTTCGGTAACGGAATTGCGTCTCGGCAGGAAAATCGAGGCGACGAGGCCGCCGCCTATGGCGTTATCCAAGCTTAAGGTACCGCCATGGCGATGAATCGCTTCGCGCGCAATCGACAAACCCAATCCCACCCCGCCGGTTCCCTTATTGCGGGATAGCTCAAGACGATAGAATGGTTCAAACACCGCTTGTAACTCGTTCTCTGGAATGCCCGGGCCGCAATCGCTGATGGTGATGCTAACGCCCTCCGCGCGCTCTATGCATGCCACATTTGCCTGCTTTCCATAGCGCAGCGCATTTTCAATAAGATTGTTCAATGCCCGCCGCAACGCGTTTGGATGCGCCGGCATGGGCGAAATAATACCGCTGGTGCTGATCGCAAACCCCTGCTCTGCATAGTCCTCCGCCATCGAAACGACCAGAGAATGAATATCCAGCATGACGCAGGGCTCAACCTGTGCCTCGCCGCGCAAATAGTCGAGCGTCGCGTCCAGCATGGTTGTCATTTCAGCAACGTCGGCACGCAGCATCAGCACCGTTTCATCGGCAACGATGCGCTCCACGCGAAGACGAATTCTGGTCAGCGGTGTGCGCAAATCATGCGACACCGCGGCCAGAAAACGCCCTCTGGCCGCCAGTTGTTCGCGCAGACGGCTTTGCATACGGTTAAACGCGCGCGCCGCCTGGCGTGCCTCGATCGGACCAGCCTCTTGCAACGGTGCGCGATCCACGTTATCGCCCAGTTCGGCTGCGGCGCTCGACAATTGCTGGATAGGCCGGGCGATGATTCTCGCCGCGAACCAGGCCACGCAAACAACCGCTAGCAGCTCAACGCCGATCCCCATGACCATGCCAAAACCGGGTGGCCGTTGTTGTGGTCGAACGTGAGGGTGATGTTGAAAGACGCCGAAGATCAACACTAAGGTCAGCACATGACTGGCCAGCAAGGAAAAAAGAGACAAAGCAAACAGGCGCATGAACAGGGTATTCACCCGCACCAACTTTAACTTCATCGATTCACCTCGGCATCCAAAAAATAGCCTTCGCCGCGAATCGTGCGCAGCAGTTGCGGCGTCTTGGCATCGACTTCCAGCTTTTGGCGCAGCCTGGACACCATCAAATCGATGGTGCGGTCGAACGCTTCCATGGTCCGCCCGCGCGCCGCGCTCAACAGCTCGCTGCGGCTTAATACGGCCCGCGGCTTTTCGACGAAGGCCCAGAGCAGCCGAAATTCACCGTTGGATAACGAAATCACCAATTGTTGCGGCGAGGTCAGTTCCCGTGTGGTCCGATTTAATGTCCAGCCGGCGAAAGTGATCTCGGTGGACGCCTGCGGGCGCAAAACGACCGCCTGCGGTTTACCGGCGGCGCGCCGCAAAATGGTGTGCAATCGCGCCACCAACTCGCGTGGATCGAAGGGTTTGATTACGTAATCGTCGGCGCCCACTTCCAGGCACGCCACCTTGTCGGACGACTCGGCGCGGGCAGTCAACATGACAATCGGGATATTCGATACCGTCCTGATGCTGCGGCATAAGGAAAGCCCGTCTTCCGACGGCAGCATCAGATCCAGGATGATGATGTCGAAGCGCCGGTTCGCCAGCGCCTGTCGCATTTGCTCGCCATTGCAAACAGCGCTGGCATGGATGCCGAAGTCGCTGAGATACGCAATTAACAAATCACTGATTGCAGCATCGTCATCGACGATTAGAACCTCTACTATATTATTCATTCGAGTATGGTTGCGGCAGCCTGCTTGGTTGCATCGGCTTGAAGCGCTGGTGAAAAATTGTCTCTTCAATGTTAAGGTGAAAAAGACCAAAACCGCATAACAGCTTTGTAGTCAGTTTGTATCAAAC
>DATMOE010000373.1:0-6632 GCA_035568435.1 Herbaspirillum sp.
TGCATTTGCGTTTGCATGAGGACACCGAGGGCATCGTCACCGCGCAAGACCTGATGCGGATGAAACCGAGCGCCATTTTTGTCAACACCAGTCGCGCTGAATTAATCGCTCCCGGCGCGCTGCTGGCGGCCTTGCAATCGGGCCGCCCGGGTTACGCCGCGCTGGATGTATTTGAAACGGAACCGCTGAACCCAAGCGATCCGCTGTTGCGCATGGAAAACGTCATCGCGACGCCGCATTTGGGTTATGTCGAACAGAACGGCTATGAGTTGTACTTCAAAACAGCCTTCCAGAACATCCTCGATTTTGCCGCCGGTCAACCGAAAAACGTACTCAATCCTGCGGCTTTAAAAGCGCAATAATGCCCGGCAATTGCGCCGGCGGCCTGGCGCTCTTATCGGCCACCCGACCGGTTTGCCAGAGGCCGGCCCAGCCCGGTGGCCAAGGCAGCGGCGGGCCGGCATAGGGCGGCACGCCGCTACGCACGGCAAATACCGGCAAATGCAGCGGCATCGGCTGGCCCTGCTCCCATCCCAGCCGGAAAGCATAATTGGGCAACAACGCGGCGGCGACATCGGCAAACCATTTGGTGTGATCTTCGTCGCGGCCATACGCCTGCGCCAGACCTTCTGGATCGCTGCGCGCCAATGCCACCGCCAGCGCCTGCGTATCGGCGCCGGGCTGGTCGCCCCATCCCATGACCGGATTGAAATTGTAATCGGCGCCCGAACCGTACCAACCTTCGCGCCACGGCCGCTCCACCCAATTGCGGGAACCGGCGAACAAATGCCAGCGCCAATGCAAACCCGATGCATTCGGCCAACTGTACATATATAAACGCTCATAGCCACTCTGGTGCAAGTGCACCACCATCGCCATCAATCGCGCATGCGGCATCCGCTCCGGCGGATCGCGGCGAAACCTGATCGGCGTGCCGTCGGCGTGTTCGACTTCATCCGACGATAAATTCAAATCCAGCGTATGCACTTCGCTGCCGAAACGCCCCGCAATCCATCCCGTCAAAAGATTGACGCTGATAATCACGCCATACCCGCGATAGCGATGAAAGATCACAGTACCAGGAGCAATAGGCCTCATAAAGTTGCTTTTTCAACAAAAATATAGTGTACTTCACGACCAGCGGAAATCCATCAAAATTATTACTTTCCCGCAATAAATCAATGACATGGCCTGCATTTTGCTTTGAATGTAAATAAATATTTACATCTTTATCGAAGAAAAATAGGCAGGCCCGAATAACAACATTCCAGGGGATCATCTATGGCAGTGACTGCGATACAAACCGAAACCTTCCTACCGTTCATGCGCGATGTAACCCGCTGCGAACAGTCACTGCAGGAACTCAATCTGATGTGGCGCATCATCGAAGCGTCGGCCAAGATGAATTGCCCCACGGAAGCAAAAACCATCTTGCCGACAATGGCCGCCACGCGTACCGGTTTCAGCCGGCTCGAACGTGAACTGGTCGCCAGCCTGGTCAATGAGAAAGTCAGTAATGTGCTCACCGAACTGCGCACCAAAGCACAATACGTCATTGACATCGTGGTGCGCAATCTCTACGAGCGCACCGCCGACGTCGGCTTCCTCGCCACCGACCGCGAACTTTGCAGCTTCGTCGCCGGCATCAACGATCATCCCGACGCACAAGACAAAGCCCGCCTGCGCCTGCGCGAATACCGCAACAAATACACCGTCTACGACGAAATTCTGCTGATCGATGTGCATGGCGATATTCTGGTGCAGATCGACCCCTCCACACCGCTGGAGCACAGCGTCGACCCGCTGATCGCAGCAACCCTGGCATCCGACAATTATGTCGAAACCTTCCGCGCCACCGATCTGCGGCCGGGCAAGGAACGCGCCCTGATCTACTCGCGCCGCATGCACCATCCCGACACCGGCGCGGTCATCGGCATATTGTGCCTGTGCTTTCACTTCGAACAGGAAATGGCCGGTATTTTCGCATCGCACGGCGACGTGCGCGAACGTTCCAACATGCTGCTGCTGGACGCCGGCAACAGCGTCATCGCCAGTTCCGACGAACGGTGGATACCGATCGGCGCCCAGGTGCCGGTCAACAACAGCGCGCAGGCCGAACTGTTGCTGTTTTGCGGACGCCAGTATCTGGTCAGCACCATTGCCTCCGAGGGCTATCAGGGCTATCCCGGACCGTCCGGCTGGCAAGGCCAGGTCATGACGCCGGTCGATGTGGCCTTCTCCGGCAGCGCCAGCAATGTGCTGGGCGATCTCGATCCTGAAGTCGCGCAAGGTTTGCTGGCGCATGCCGAATCGTTCTGCCCGCCGCTGTACGACATCATGATGGCCGCCAAAACCATCCAGCGCATTGTCTGGAACGGGCAAGTGATGACCGCCGGCCAGCAAGGTGAAATGCTCAAGCTCAAAACCGTGCTCGATCAGATCAGCGAGACCGGCAATCGCAGCAACGCGCTGTTCGCCCAATCGATCCACGATCTGTATCAGACCGTGCTGGCTTCGAGCATGCGCGATGCCGAATTCACCGCCAATCTGCTGGTCGATCTGCTGGACCGGAATTTGTATGAACGCTCCGACGATTGCCGCTGGTGGGCCTTGACGCCGGAGCTGCGCAGCGCGCTGGCACAACCGAGCCAGGACGCGGCGCTGATCGAAAAAATGACCGGCATTCTGCGCTACATCAACGGCTTATATACCGTCTATACCCGTATCTATGTGTATGACCGCAGCGGCCGTATTCTAGCCAGCACCGGCGACGTAGCGCAGCGCGAAGTGCTCGGCAGCCGGATCGATGACGAGACCTTATCGCGCGTGCTGGCGCTGCGCAACGGGCAAGATTATTACGTCAGCCCGTTCTGCCCGACGCCCTTGTACGACGGCGGCGAAACCTATATTTACCACGCCGCCATCCGCGCGCTGAACGATGAAACGCAGATCGTCGGCGGCATCGGCATCGTGTTCGATTCGACGCCGGAATTCCTGAACATGCTGCGCAGCGGACTGGGCGGCAAAAAACAGATGGCGGCATTTTTCGTCGATCGCAGCGGCCGTATTCTGTCCGGCACCGATCCACGCTTTCCGATCGGCTCACCATTACCGATCTCCTCCTCGCTGCTCAGCGTGGGCAATGGCGTGAGCGCGTCCGAAATCGCCGTGCACGACGGCCAATATGCCATTGCCGCCTGCACTGCATCCAGCGGCTATCGCGAATTCAAGACCAGCGACGGTTACCAGGAAGACATCATCGCGGTCGTCTTCGAATCCTTCGGCGCAGTCGCGCATGCGCAAGCAAAAAACAGCGGCAGCGAATTTGTGCTGGAAAGCGATTTAGGCAATATCGACGGCCGCGAATACGCCACGTTCTTTGCCGACGGCGGCCTGTTCGCCATCCGCGCCGAACATGTGCTGGAAGCCGTGCCTTACAGCAGCGTACTGCCGACCGCGATGGGCGGACGGCCCGAGCAGATCGGCGTGCTGAGTCTGAATCCAGAGCAAAGCAAATCCTTCATCTGGGTCTTCGATCTGGGCCAATTGATACGCGGCACCCGCTCGCAACCGGACGGCAGCAGCCAGGTCATGATCCTGCAGAAGGGCGCACATACCATCGGCCTGCTGGTCGATGAATTACATGCCGTACCGCAATTCCGCGATTCGCAAATCACGCATACCCCGTTCGCCAGCAACGGCGAAAGCATGCTGATCACGCAGGTCATTAAAGCCAACAAAGGCCAGTTATTAATTCAGGCCATCGATATCGAACGTCTGTTCATGCTGCTGGCCAATCCCGATCAACCGTTGCCGATGCCGATGCCCATGCCCTCCCATATCAACGGCGACAATGAACCGTTTCTGGCAGCGGCGTAAGCAAAAACACCGAAAATACAGCGAAAAACCGTCGAAAATACGTCGAGAACGCCAGCACATCGCGGCAAGTTTTGATACTCTAGGCGGTTAGCGGCCTGTCATCGTTGATTTCAGGCCGTTATTGATCGCAGCGGTCCCGCTGCCGTCAACGAATTCACGACCTCCCGATCGAGACCATGACTCTGCACATCATCGCCACCGGCGGCACGCTGGATAAACATTACGACGAAATCACAGGGGTCCTGCGATTCGGCGCCAGCCATCTGCCGGCGATGATCGCGCGCGCACGATTGACTGTACCGATCACGCTGGAAGAACTGCCGCTGCTCGATTCGCTCGACATGCAGGATATCGACCGCCGCCGCGTCCTGGCTTCCTGCGAGCGGGAGGTGCGGGAAGCACCGGATGTCAAAGCGATCGTCATCGTGCACGGCACCGACACCATGCGCGAAACCGGCGAAGTACTGGGCCGCGCCAATCTGCTCAAGACCATCGTGCTGACCGGCGCAATGATCCCTTATGCCATCGATGGTTCCGACGCCCAGTTCAATCTGGGTTTTGCCTGCGGCGTGGCGCAAGTACTGCCGCCCGGCGTGTATGTGGCGATGAACGGCCAGGTATTCGACTGGGATAAAGTCAGGAAAAATCGCAGCGCCGGCGTCTTCGAAAGCATCACCTAAAATTCATGGCCTACGATCTCAGCGGCAAACTCGTCATCGGTATTTCATCGCGCGCCCTGTTCGATCTCGAACTGGAAAACACGCTCTACCAGGAAGAAGGTGTGAGCGCTTATTCGCTCTACCAGCGCGCCCATGAAAACGAAGCGCTGCTGCCCGGCACGGCGTTTCCGCTGATCAAGGCGCTGCTGCAGCTCAATACCATGATCCCGGATCAGCATCTGGTCGAAGTCGTCATTATTTCGCGCAACTCGCCCGACACCGGCCTGCGCGCATTCAACGCCATCGCCGCCCACAAGCTCGACATCAGCCGCGCCGCATTCACCGGCGGCGCATCGATTGCCACTTACCTCAAAGCATTCAAAGTAGATCTGTTCCTCTCGCGCGATGCCTCGGATGTGCAAGATGCGATCGATGGCGGCGTCGCCGCGGCGCAGCTCTATGCGGCGCCGGCCGATTATGTCTCGCCGGATCATCAGATCCGCATTGCATTCGATGGCGACGCCGTGCTGTTCTCGCCGGAGTCCGAACTGATTTACAAGGAAAAAGGGCTGGATGCGTTTGCCTCGCATGAGCATCGGCATCGGCACAAACCGATGGGCGAAGGGCCGTTTACCGAATTATTGCGCAAGCTGTCGCACATTCAATTTCAATTCCGCGAGCGTTTCCCGCAAGAGGATTGCCCGGTGCGCATCGCCATCGTCACCGCCCGCAACAGTCCGGCCCATTCGCGGGTCATCCATACACTGCGCACCTGGAATGTGGATATCGACGAAGCGTTTTTCCTGGGCGGTTTACCGAAAAGCGAAGTACTGCTGGCGTTCGGTGCGCAGATTTTCTTTGACGATCAGCACGATCATGTGCAGCCGGCTTCGGCGGTGGTCCCTTCGGGGCGTGTGCCGTATAAGAGCGGCACACTGAAACCGAAGCGGGCGCGGGTGGTGAAAAGCGCTAAGACGTAAGAAAGAACGCTACTCCCCCAACTGCTGCTCCGCCGCCAACTCCCGAATCACCCGGATCGTATCGATATCCGCAGCCTCATAAGCACTACGCCGGAATTCGTTATAAAACGCTTCCTCACCGGTCGCATCCTCCGGCTGGTCCATGTCGTATTCAAATCGCACAAACAAGGCATCCGGTTCCGGCTCTTCGATCCGCATGCGCATATTCGATGCTCCGATTTCCCCTTGCGCCGGCACTTGATAATGCACCTGCAGCAACGGCAGGAAGGTCACCGTATCGCACACCGTCAGATTGCCGTAACGCAATTCGCGCGACACGCCATCGGGGGTTTTATCGAATATCCGGCAATCATCCAGATGCTCCATGAACAATTGCGGCACTTCGGCCCGCAATACCAGCCCGCGCCATAACTGCGCTCGCGTCAGCGGATCGACCAGCGGATTGCGCTTATCGTTAATTTGTATCAAATGATTGAATTTCATAGAACCAGACCTGATTGATATTTACAAAAAATTTGCAAGATTGTCCCATAGGATGCCAGCGGAAAGGGCGCCGCCGCCCTGCTACAATGCTTGGTTTTCCCGATACAGTTCCCCCAGCATGTCCTCCCCCTCCCCGTCCGGCATGAATGTCCCGCAACGCGAAGCCGTCAAGTATATGGACGGCCCCTGCCTGGTGCTGGCCGGCGCCGGTTCCGGCAAAACGCGGGTGATTACGCAAAAAATCGCCCATCTGGTGGAAAACTGCGGTTACGAAGCGCGCCATGTGGCCGCGCTGACCTTCACCAATAAGGCCGCGCTGGAGATGCAGGAACGCATCGCCAAACTACTAAAGGAACCGAAGCTGGCCAAGCAGCTAACCGTCTCCACTTTCCATTCGCTGGGCGTCAAAATTCTGCGCCAGGAAGCACAACATCTGGGCCTGAAAGACCGTTTTTCAATCATGGACAGCGACGATTGCTTTGCCTTGGTGCAGGATTTATCCGCCACCACCGACAAACAATTGATCAGGCGCATACAAAGCACGATATCGTTGTGGAAAAACGGCCTCGTCGATCCCGAAATCGCCATCAAAAACGCGACCACCGAAGACGAGGCGCAAGCCGGCCGGGTC
>DATMOE010000374.1:0-12952 GCA_035568435.1 Herbaspirillum sp.
ACTATATTATTCATTCGAGTATGGTTGCGGCAGCCTGCTTGGTTGCATCGGCTTGAAGCGCTGGTGAAAAATTGTCTCTTCAATGTTAAGGTGAAAAAGACCAAAACCGCATAACAGCTTTGTAGTCAGTTTGTATCAAACCGCACACACTTGAGGCATTGAAAAAGAGAGTGCCGAAGCGAATAATGTAGCAAAATTATTCGCCTCGGAATTCAAGAAGGAACAGGCAAATTCCCCTCGTCATTCAAGCATCTTGCTTGAAATCCGGGAGAATTGAATTGTGAACTAAAGCCCCTGACGTGCAGGCTTTGCGCGGTTTTTTTACTTCGTTTTACTTGCGCTTACTTTGGCTTCGCAACGCCCGCCCGATCGGCGGGCGCTGACTTGGCCGGAATGACTCAGACTTCGCGGCGGCCGGCTTTCCATACTTGCATCACGATCGGAATATCATCGATCACGCGTACCCGTAAAAAGTCGGCGCGCAAGCCGGCCGCAATTTCGCCGCGATCGTCGAAACCGATCATGCGGGCTGGATTGCGCGACACCATATTGATCGTTTTCGAAAAATCCAGACCCTCTTTTTGATGCAGCATGAATGCGCCATGCAGCATGCTGGCCGGTACATAGTCGGACGACAGTACATCCAGCAGATCGGCGCGCGCCAGTGCCGCCGCCGAGACATTGCCGGAGTGCGATCCGCCCCGTATGACGTTCGGCGCCCCCATGATGATGCCCAAGCCGTGCGCCCGCGCAGTCTTTGCAGCGTCGAGGGAAGTTGGAAACTCGCAAATCTTGATGCCTTCGGCAACGCCTTCCATGACATGCTCGGCGGTGGTGTCGTCGTGCGTTGCCAGCGTCTTGCCGGCCGCTTTGCAACTGGCAACGACGCTGCGGCGATTAGCTGCCGCGTACAAGACCTGCCGCTCGATGCATTCGTCCACCGTTGCATCCACTTTTTCGTTGCTCCATCCGCGCTTGCCGGCGGTATAGACGCGATAGTGTTCAAGATTGGTCCACTGCCGTTGCCCGGGGGTGTGATCCATCAGCGAGACCAGCTTCAATGCAGGATCGCCGACATAGGGCGAAAACATGTCCAGCAGGTTTGGCACCGCCAGTTCCAGGCGCAAATGCAGAAAGTGATCGGCCCGCAATACGCCGCTCATGCGTGCGCGGTGCAGGTTTTCGATACAGGTTGTGACCGCGGTGCTGCGCACGCTTTCCGGGTCCATCATATCGCCCACGCCGAGCGCGTCCAGCACGGTGGTAATCCCGGCGGCGGCAACCTGGGCATCGTGCGCGATGATCGCCGGCAGGATCGGCCAGTTAACCTTTGGGCGCGGCGTCAAATGTTTTTCGAGATTGTCCGTATGCAGTTCCACCATGCCCGGCAGCAGGTAGTCGCCCTCCCAATCTTCACCGACATTGGAAGCGCCGGCTGAAATGCCGTCGATGGTGCTCTCGGCAACCGACAGGCTGCCGATAAAGTGTTCTTGCGCAGTGACGATACGGGCGTTGCGGATAGTGATCATGATGGATGGGAGACTGAAATAAGGATTGTTAGGTTATTGGATTTTGGTTTATTGGTTTATTGGTTTATTGATTTATAGATTTATTACAAGGTGCGGGTTTTCACGCCGGCAGCGGGAACAAACGCGTCGCCAGCGCGCGGCGCACATACTCATCGTGGAAAATACCAACCACCGCGGCGCCGCGCTCGCGTGCTTCGCCGATCATGGTGATGACAGTATCGCGATTGCCTTCATCCAGCGATGCGGTCGGCTCATCCAGCAACAGGACCGGAAAATCGCTGATCAAGGTGCGGGCGATGTTCACGCGCTGTTGCTCGCCGCCGGAAAATGTCGCCGGCGGAACCTGCCATAAACGCGCCGGAATCTTCAGCCGCGACAGCCAGGTTTTTGCCTGCTCCTGCGCAGCGCCGGCATCCATGCCTTGGTTAATCAGCGGCTCGGCCACCAGATCCAGCGTCGAAATGCGCGGGATCACGCGCAAGAATTGCGTGACGAAGCCTAAGGTACCGTTCCTGACGGCATGCACCTGTTGCGGCGATGCGCTCACCAGATCCACCCATTCCAATGCCTCGCCATGTTGCGCCGCGTGACGGATTTTCACGCTGCCGCTGCTGGCGCGATAATTCGCATACAGGCAACGCAGCAAGGTGCTCTTGCCTGCCCCCGACGGTGCGTGAATGACCACGCATTCGCCGGCATCGACATCCATATCGACCCCGGAAAAAATCGGCATATGCAGGCCGCCCTGCATATGCAAGGTAAAGGTTTTCGAGAGTTGCCGCACTTCTATGCGTCGTGACTGATTCATATACGTTCTAAGCCTGCAATACGGATGACGCCAATAATTGCGTGTACGGATGCTGCGGATCGTCCAGCACCTGATCGGTCAATCCCTGTTCAACGACTTGTCCCTGGCGCATCACCATCAACCGGTGCGCCAGCAATCTGGCAACCGCCAGATCGTGCGTGACGATGACGGCTGCGACATGCAATTGCGAAACCAGTTGACGCAACAGATCGAGCAACCGCGCCTGCACCGACACATCCAGGCTCGCGGTCGGCTCGTCCATGAAAATCAGGCGCGGCTTGGTCACCAGATTACGAGCGATCTGCAAACGCTGTTGCATCCCGCCCGAGAAATTGCGCGGCAAATCGTCGATGCGGGCGGTATCGATTTCGACCCGTTCCAGCCAATGCATCGCTTCTCCGCGGATCTGTCCGTAATTGCGCGCGCCCACCGCCATCAAGCGTTCGCCGACATTGGCGCCGGCCGATACTTTGGCGCGCAAACCGTCGCGCGCGCTTTGATGGACGAAGCCCCAATCGGTGCGCGACAACAGGCGGCGGCGCGCCTCACTGATGCGATACAAATCGACCACGCCTTCGTCGCGGGTCGAAAACAATACCTGCCCGGCGCTAGGCGCAAGATGGCCGGCCAGGCAATTGAGCAAGGTGCTTTTGCCGGAACCTGATTCGCCGACGATGCCCAGCACTTCGCCGGGATAGAGCTGCAAATTGATATTGTCGCAGGCGGTAAAGTCGCCAAAGCGGTGGCTCAAGTTTTCAGCCACCAGCAAAGGTGAGGATTGAAACGGCATCATGATGGCTCACCGGAGGGTGTGGATTGGGCAGATTGAGCGGCGACGCGCTGCCGGCAATAATCGGAATCGCTGCACACGTACATGCGCGCACCGTGGTCATCGACGATGAGTTCATCCAGGAAGCTGGCGTCGGAACCGCATAGGCTGCAACTGTGCTCCCAGCTTTCAATTTCAAACGGATAATCTTCGAAATCCAGGCTTTTGACCGACGTATATGGCGGCACTGCGTAAATCCGCTTTTCGCGCCCTGCGCCAAACAATTGCAAGGCCGGGCTGCGATCGAGTTTCGGATTGTCGAATTTCGGAATCGGCGACGGCCGCATCATGTAGCGGTTATTGACTACCACCGGGTAATCGTAAGAAGTAGCGATCTTGCCCAAGCGGGCGATGTCTTCGTACAAGCCGACGCTCATCAAACCGTAATCGGCCATTGCGTGCAGCTTGCGGGTCTGCTGTTCGCTCGGCTCCAGCCAGCGCAGCGGCTCGGGAACCGGCACTTGATAAATCATGATTTGACCGGACGACAAAGGCGTTTCCGGGATTCGATGGCGGGTCTGGATCAGGGTTGCGTCGGCGGTGCGTTCGGTCGTTGCAACGCCTGCAGTGCGGCGGAAAAAGCGGCGAATATTGACCGCGTTGGTGGTGTCGTCGGAACCCTGATCGATCACCTTGAGCACATCATCCCGTCCCAGCACCGCAGCGGTTACTTGAATGCCGCCGGTGCCCCAGCCATACGGCAGCGGCATTTCGCGCCCGCCGAACGGCACCTGATAGCCGGGAATGGCGACCGCCTTCAGGATGGAACGGCGAATCATGCGCTTGGTTTGCTCGTCCAGAAAGGCGAAATTGTAGCCGGCTTCCGGTTCCACGGCGGCCTGCTGGTATTGCTGCTGTTGTTGTTGTTCAATGACCGATTCCATCATGCCGCCTTCTGTGCATCCGATGCCGGCGCATCGGGAAATTGTTCTTCAGCGGCAAGGTTTTCGGCCTCAGCGGCGGCGTCGGCAGCCTGGGCCGTCTTACGGCGCAGCGCCCGCACCAGATTGAGTTCAGACTGGAAGTCCACATAATGCGGCAGCTTCAAATGCTGCAGAAAACCGGATGCTTCGACATTGTCCGAGTGGTACAGCACGAACTCTGCCATCTGCGCCGGCGCGCTGGCCTCTTCGCCCAGCTCCTCGCAACGCAAGGATCGGTCCATCAAACCCATCGCCATCGCCTTGCGCTCGTTGTGGCCGAAGGTCAAGCCGTAACCGCGCGTGAAACAGGCGGCTTCGGTATGCGATCCTGCAAACTGGTTCACCATCTGGCACTCGGTGATTTCGATCTCGCCGATTTCGATGGCGAATCCAAGCTCTTCCGGGATCACCTCGACGGCCACGCTGCCGTGCCGGATTTCGCCGGCAAACGGATGCGTATTGGCATAACCGCGCTGCGTCGAATAGGCCATCGCCAGCACAAAGCCTTCATCGGCGCGGGCCAGATTTTGCAGGCGGATATCGCGCTGCGCGGGGAACGCCAGCGGCTCACGCGTCAAGTCGCCGGGGGCCGGATCGCCTGGCGGCACCGGCTCCTGCTGGATCAAGCCTTCCGCATTCAGAAAGTCCAGCACGCGCGGCATGACGCGGGGGCTGTTTTGCGTATTTTCTTTCGTATTTTCTTGCGGCGGCACCGCATCGGCCACCTGAAAACCGGATTCCGCCGCTAATGAAAAATCCAGCAGGCGCTGCGTGTAGTCGTAAGTTGCACCCAGGACCTGACCGCCGGGCACGTCCTTAAACGTACTGGAAATGCGGCGCTCAATGGTCATCTTCGACGTATCCAGCGGCAGCGTCGAGAGCAGCCGCGGCAGTGTGGTGCGATAGGCGCGCAACAGGAAAACCGCTTCCAGTAAATCGCCGCTGGCCTGCTTGATCGCCAGCGCCGCCAGATCCCGATCGTAGAGCGAACCTTCGGTCATCACGCGGGCCACCGCCAACGGCATTTGCTCGCGAATCTGGGCAATCGACAATTCCGGCAGCGCCGTATCGCCGCGCCGCGTGCGCGCCAATGCCAGATAAGATGCTTCGATGGCTCTTTCGCCACCTTTGACTGCTACATACATTGCGTCACTCCATCAAACGGGGAATTCACTATGCAACATTTAAGGGGCAATAGCGGTCGTGCGTGGCAGGCCGAGAATACGCGATCCATGACAAAACACCAGATCGACGCCCATCGGAAATCCAGCGACATTCTTTTGCCACATCGCGTCGAAATTATCCGGCAGACCGCTCACGTTGATTACATGCCTATGCGCGATTCCGGGACCGGATAAATAGCGCGTCGGCCCATCGTCCAGTCCCGGCACCTGTACAAATAGTGTGGTCGAACGATCTGGATATTCCATCGTTCCCTGCGCGAATTTTTCCAATGCATTTTCGGCGCCCATTTGCCGCGCATCGGTGATGACGGCAAATGCCGCCTCGCCCATCGCGTCGACCAAACGGCAGCCGCAATGGAAACGCAGATACGCAATCAGCGCCGCATTATTGGCTGCGCGATCCAGCCAGACTGCGGTCTCGAAGTCGGCCAGCGTCAGGCATAGCGCCGCGGTCGATGCAAACATCGGCGCGGGGCATTGCACCTCTTTGGCAATGGTTTGTATCAAACCGGGTTCGGACAAGGCTTTGAGAACGATGCGAAAGGTCGATTGCGTGTCATGCACCGGATCGTCCCACGCCGGCAGCAATTCGCTTTCCAGAATAGCGCTCATTGGTTCCTCATTCGTTTTCTTCCCGCACCATTGTCATGAAATCGACCCGCGTCGCTTCGGCGTGGGCTTCAGTGAGCGCCCGTTGCGCCGCCAGCGCCTGCGTTATCGGCTCCAATACGATTTGCTCGACTTGCGCAGCCGCATCGCTTTGCAGCAAGGCGTCGAAAATCGCCGCCCATTCGGCATGCTGTGCATCGCGACCGGCGACGTAAGCCACGCCCATCTCGCCGGACGGCAGCCGCAATGCACACCGCGTCACCGACATTTCGCCGAGATTGAATTGCTGACCGGTGCCACCGGTGCGCGCACGCACCATCGCCAATCCGATTTCGGGACGGCGTAGCCAGACATACGATGGGAGAGACCCGTGCTGCCGGGTATATTGGGCGACCGTTTCGGCCAATATAGCGCTTGGCGCCTTAGCCAGCAGTGACATCCATTGCGCACGCCCCGGTGGGGTCGATGCGATTTTTTGTGATTTCATTGTTGTATTTCAACATCCAAATGTGAAAGCTTGATGACATTACCATTTATTAGCGTACTGAATCGGTAGTGCGTTGCGGAAATGTCAAGATGCGGTAACAATTGGCGCATACGCTATAGAAAACCGCCCCTAATCTCCCTCAATCACGCGCCCTTCTCAATGACCGATACAGCACGCTATGCCATCTATTTCGCCCCTGCGGCAAGCTCTGTCTGGTGGACTGCCGGCAGCCGCTGGCTGGGACGCGACGCCGAAACCGGGGCCGATTACCTGCAGCCCGCCATCGCGGGCATGTCGCCGGCCGCATTCAGGCAGATCACAAGCGATCCGCGCCGCTACGGTTTTCACGCCACCTTAAAAGCGCCGTTCCGGCTGGCCGAAGGTTTTTCGGAAGCGCATTTGCTGGCGATGGCGCAAGCCTTCGTTGCGCAGCAACAAGCGCTGCAGATCGAGGGCGTCGGCATCCACACATTAAGTAATTTCCTCGCGCTGCAAACCACAGATCCCAGCAGCCGGGAGCAAATCAGCGCATTGGCCATGCGCTGCACCCGTTATTTCGATCTGCTCAGAGCCGCGCCTTCGGCAGCAGAATTAGCCAAACGCCGCAACGCCGATTTAACGCCGCGCCGGGAAGCCTTGATCGCACGCTGGGGCTATCCGTATACAGAAGAAGAATATCGCTTTCACATGACCCTGACCGGCGCGCTGACGACCGTCGATGCCGCAGCAGCAGCCGCCATCGGCGACGCCGCCGGCGCATGTTTCGCCGCAGCGTTGGCAACGCCGTTGACGATAGACGGCCTGGCTATTTTTAAAGAACCTGCGCCAGGCGCGCCGATGCACGTCTGGCAGCGTCTGCCATTCTCAAAACATCCTGCTTCGCATGCCGGCGATGTCAACACATCCGGCCTGCCACCGGAAGGCCGCCTCTTTTTCGTGGTCGGTCCATCCGGCGTGGGCAAGGATTCGCTGCTGGAATGGGTGAAAACCCGGCTGCCGGCCGACGCCGGCCCGGTGTTCGCCCGTCGCAGCATCACCCGTCCAGCCCACGCCAGCGAAGCGCACGAGCCGATGACGCAAGACGCATTCCAGCACGCCACGCAAGCCGGCCATTTCAGCATGATCTGGCAAGCCAACGATACTTGTTACGGCATACGCCGCGACATGGAAGCCGAATTGAAAGCAGGCCGCGACGTGGTCGTCAACGGCTCTCGCGAATACATACCGCAACTGCGTCAATTATTCCCGCAAGCAAAAATACTCTGGATCAGCGCCGATCCCGCAGCGATCAGGCAACGCATTGAGGGACGCAGCCGCGAAACCGGCGCAGCGCTGGAAAACCGCTTGCAGAGGATCACGGCATTCAACGCGGAAGAAGTGGATGGCGTCACACACATCGACAACAGCGGACCGCTTGAAATCGCAGGCCATCGGCTGCTGGAAATTTTCAGCGCCGCATGGACTGCGAACGCGTTTAAATAAACAATTTCCGCAAGCGCGAAGAGGCCAGATCGATCACCGATACCGTCACGACGATCATCAATAGCACCGTACAAGTCTGCGCATATTCAAAGCCGCGAATCAATTCCCACAAAATCTCGCCGACGCCGCCGGCGCCGACCATGCCGAGCACGGTTGCGGAGCGCACATTGGCCTCGAAGCGATACAGCGCATACGAAATCCAGAGCGGCAGAACCTGCGGCAGCACGCCGAATACGATCTCTTCGAGCGCGTAAGCACCGGTGGCGCGAATGCCCTCGACCGGCTGCGGATCAATCGCTTCGACCGCTTCGGAAAATAGTTTCGACAACGTCCCGGTAGTTGCTACAAACAAAGCCAGCACACCGGCAAACGGCCCCAATCCGACCGCCACGACAAACAGCATCGCAAATACCATTTCGTTAATCGCGCGCGCCGCATCCATCAAGCGGCGTACCGGCTGGCTGATCCAGGGCGGTGCGATATTGGCCGAAGCGAGTAAACCGCACGGCACCGCGCACACCACCGCCAAAGCGGTACCCCACACAGCGATCTGCAATGTCACCAGCATTTCGCTCAGATAGGTATGCCAATCATGAAAATCCGGCGGAAAAAAACTGACGGCGTAGGTCGCCATATTGCCGCTATACCGCAGCAAGTCCAGCGGCCGCATGTCCGCGCCTTTCCAGGACGCGACCAGAATCGCCGCCAGCACGGCCCAAAACAGCGTACGGCTTATCGACTGTTTTGGCGGCGCCGGCAATACAACGGCGGCGCGAATTTTTGCTGAAGCGGCGTTAGTCATTACTTATTGTTTTTCCAGGACAGCCAGTTTGCGATCGATGTCTTCCAGCTTGGTTTTCTTCTCGTCAGCGCTGATAGTGGCATCGGCTTCCAGTTTGGTTTTATCCTTGAACAGATTGAGCTGACGAATTGGCTTGAGTTGCGCATCGCTGGAAGCGGCGAAACCTTTCAGATTCAATTTGGCCAATTGCGCCAGTTCTTGCGCAGCATTCGGCCCTGGCGCGCCGTAGCTCAGCATAAATTCCTTGATCTTGGTTTTGGTGTCCTGCGGCAAATCTTTACGCCATACCAGCGGATCGGAAGCGATCAGCGGCGATTTCCATACAATGCGCACTTTTTCCGCAACATCCGGCTGACGGGCGACGATGCGGTCCATGGTATCGGAAGCGAATACGGCGGCATCGATTTGCTTGTTGGCCACGGCAAGAATATTGGCCTCGTGATTGCTGCTGCGGATCGCTTTGAATGCTGTTTTTGCGTCGAGATTATTTTTGGCAAAAATGTAGTAGCTCGGCACCAGGAAGCCGGAAGTCGAATTCGGATCGCCCATGCCGAAGCTCAAGCTCTTCGCGCTTTTCAGCAGATCGTCGAGGCTCTTGATCGGGCTGTCTTTTGGCACACCGACCAGGCTGTAATAACCTTGCGTGCCATCGGCATTGACCTTGTGCGCAAACACTTCGCCGCTGGCGCGATCGACTGCTTGCATCGCCGATTCGTTGCCGAACCATGCCACTTGAACCTTACCGAAACGCATGCCTTCAATGACGCCGGCATAGTCGGAGGCGAAGAAGGCATTGACCTTCACGCCCAGCTTTTTGCTCAGGCCATCGAGTATCGGCTGCCAATCCTGCCTCAGATTGCTCGACGATTCAGTCGAGATGAAGCCGAAGTTGATCGACTTGTCGGCATCTTGCGCATGTGCCGCGCCGCCGCTCAGTACAGCAAACGCCATGACTGCGGTGGAAATTATTTTTTTAAACATGATAAAACCCTTGTTAAGTGAACAACGATTAGGGACTAACAATTTGTATCGCGGACTATTCAGGCCACCGCCGCCATCGCTGTTGCGGTATCGAATATGGTGGGAACCTCGACTCTGGGACGGGTCAAGGTATTCGACCCGCCTAAAATATCTTCGGCTTCGGTGCCGTACAGGTCGCGCAACATTTGCTCGGTCAATGCGCTGGATGGGCCGTCATACACCACGCGCCCCTTATTCAAGGCCACCGTGCGCGAACAGAAACGCATGGCGACATCGACTTGATGCAATGACACGATCACGGTGGTGCCATCTTCACGATTGACGTCGGCCAATGTTTGCATCACGCGCCGCGCCGATTCCGGGTCCAGCGATGCGATCGGCTCATCGGCCAGTACGATGCGCGCTTTTTGCACGATGCAGCGCGCAATGGCTGCGCGTTGCTGCTGACCGCCGGACAAGGCCGAGGCCCGCTTGTAAGCGTGATCGGAAATACCCACGCGCGCCAGCGCTTCCAAGCCCAAGGCCTTTTCTTCCTTGGTGAATATTTTGAAACAGCTACGCCACAAGGGCATGCGCGACAAGCCGCCGGTCAGCACATTCGTGAGCACCGGCAAGCGGCCGACCAGATTGAATTGTTGGAAGATAAATCCGATGTTGGCGCGCACGGCGCGGATATTGCGATCAATCGCGCCGTTGCACTGTACCGAGCGGCCATCGACAAGAATTTCACCACCGCCTGCATCGGCCGCCGTCAAACCGGACAAATGGCGCAGCAAGGTCGATTTCCCGGAACCGGAAGCGCCGATCAAGGCGACCATTTCGCCGGCCTTGAAAGACAAATTGATCTGGTTCAACGCGATAAAACCGCCGCGGAATGTCTTCGACAAATCCTCGATTTGAACAATCATGTTTATAGCCGATCTGCCTTGGGCGAAAATACATCGTTCCATTGGTGCGGGACAAGCTGAGACTTAGGAGATTAGACGCAGAGTATCCCTATCGAATATGTCAGGCGTGTGAATAAAATGTGTCAGTTTGATGACATGCACGAATACGGGGCGGGAAATGGCGAATAGTGGATGCTGAATACAAAAAAACCGTTAAAAGCCAAGGCTGATAACGGTTTTTTGCCAGCGACTTGCTGGGCGTGTCAGAAATAGGTCATTTCTTCAGCAGCGGCGTGACAATCCGTTCCAGGCGCTCAGAGGTCCAGACGGGCTCTGGATCATCCCAGCCATTGTCGACCAGAAGGCCGCTACGGTTGATGGTGAAGCTGACCGGAATACGCCACATACGTCCGTAGTCGCCAGCCCATGCGCTGCCCAGTAATCCGACCGGAAAACTTAATCCGGCAGCAACCTGCCGCACTGCCGGTAAGGCATCTGCGCCGTCCAGGCTAAAGCCCAGCACTTCCAGCCCCTCTTTCGCATGACGCGCAGCATAGGCCGACAAAAGCGGCAGCTCCTCTTGGCAGGGCTCGCACCAGGTGGCCCAGAAAGTCAGGATCACCACTTTGCCGAGCAGATCCTGGCTGGCGATGGTGCGTCCGTCCAACGTGTGCAATACCAGGGGCGGCGCTGGTTTGCCGACCACTAGATTGGATGCGCTCGCCATCCCCGGCCAAGCGGCGAACCCTGCAGCGAAAGAACAGGCAAGGATGGCGCGCAGCAAAATGCGGCGGGCGGATATCAGTCGATCAGAACGCATAACTCGCCCCTACACTAGCGGTCCAACGCGGAAACAGTTGATAGCCGGAAAGTTGACTATAGATCGGCTTTTGCACGAAGGCATATACCTGCATATTGTCTAACACCGCCACGGTAACACCAGGACTGAGATAGGCGACCGTACCGGCGGTGTTTCCGGTGTCGGCAAGCGCGCCTTGATCGGCGCTCTTGCGCGTAGCATTGATTTGTAGCTGCGGCACCACTTTTGGATTGGCCTCGTAACGCACACCAAAACTCACTGTACTCAAATTACCGGGACGGTAATCGCCGCCCGCCTGGTTCAGATTCTCATGGATGGCTGACTGAAATTGGCCATTAATGAAAGCATCGAAGTCCTGGCTGATCGGTTGATAGTAATACGCGCCGAGAATGATGTCGGTACTGCCCGTACCCGGTTGCAGGCTGGTATCCAGCGCTTGGTTGTTGCTTGCATTGGGGCCAGTCGAAAAGAATGTCGGATTGCGGCCTACCGTTGCGCCTGTGAGTACATTTTGGCCGCCGTAATTTCCGGTCGGCAATTTGATGCCGAGTTGTATCCCAAGATTATGCGTAGGCAAAATCCCCTGGTAACTGCCAATCAGCTTGATATCGCCAAGTCCTGTACTGCTCGCACCGCTGACATGCGACGCATCGAGCTGGCCTACGCCTACGTTGCCATAAGTAGTATGGCTACGGTCTATGTACGGAATAATCGCGCTGATATTCCAGTTTGGGCTGGGCGTGTAGCCGATACCCAGATTGACGTAGCGATTGATCGTCTGGCGTTCAACTTCCTGGCTGCCGCCGGCATCATTAATACCTGCAGCCTGCGCGCTCGGAACGCTGCTTGAACCACTGCGCAGTTGATTTTGATTGATAAAGGTGTAATCCATATTGATGCGCCAGCCGGTTTCGGCGGAATAGCCCATTGCGGCATCCGTGCTAAGGGAACAACCGCAAGTGGCGCAGGCGTATGCGGCGGCGGGGGAAAGCATGCTCACGGCCAACGGAAGTACATAGCGCAATTTTTTTCTCTGATTGATAGACATTATTTTTTCTCCAAGTTATGCGAATACGCATACACGCCCTCTGTGGAGGATAAGTGTACGCGGTGTTTTCTGCTGAGATGATCATTTGCTTTGCCGGGGCGGCGTTAAACAACGATCAGGTAAATTGGGAATCAGAAAAGGACGGGGGGATCGCGCGGCCGGCCAGATGGATAGGCAGGTAAGAGGAGAAATGCAGAGACTGTTGTTACCGGCGCAATCGCAACCACAACACGCACAAACAACTGCGGGGTTACGAAGGTGGCCGGCGCCGAAACATGATGATTAAAAAAACTGCAGTAAGCGCATGCGTCTAGCTGTGGAGGAGAATCCGAATCGGCATGGCCGGCACTATGCGGGGCAACCGCCGAGCAAATGGCGCCTAGCGGCGCATCGGCTTTGGCCGCTGCAATCAATTGGCTTGCGAGCGGCATTAATACGACAAGCAACATGGCCATCAGGCCAAGCCATGCTACAGCGTGCTTGTGTATGCGGAGTCCCATTTTATTGGCGATAAATATTTTTTTGGATTCTACATGAATTCAGAAAAAAGGAACCTCGCTTGC
>DATMOE010000375.1:0-4746 GCA_035568435.1 Herbaspirillum sp.
GTCATGAGGATCAATAAACCATTCACCACCCAGCCCCACGCGCGGCACGTATTGCACCGACAACACCGTCTTACCCGACGTATCGACATACCCGCCATTACCCGCACTACCCAGCGCCGAAACATCGCCGTCGATATTGGCCACCTGATCCGAATACAACTGCACGTTGCCGCCGGTGACGCCGTCCGCATTGATCTTCGATGTGGCATCGGTCGTCAGTTGCTTGGTCGCCCGCAGGAAGATCCGGCCGCCTTGCTTCTCCACGCTGCTGGCGTTAATGATGCCGCTGTTGTCGATCAGCGCAGCGCCGATACCGATGGTGCCTGCGGACGCAATGATCTGGCCCAGATTGGTCACCTTGCCGTCGATGCCGCCCACATTGATCGTCACGCCGGGCAGACTGGTATCGGCTAATTGAACACTGCTACCTGCGGCCAGCAACACTTCACCGTCTGGCGCCGTGATGATGCCGTTGTTCTCGACATTGGCGCCAACCAGATAAACGCTGCCGCCGCTCTTGGTAGTGATGGCGCCGCCAGCCTCAATCTTCACATCGCCGATCGTCTTGCCCGCATCGGCCGCAAAATTCATTTTCCCGGCCAGGAAATCGTCGTTACTGATATTCAAGGTACTGGCAGTAAAACCCGCCACGTCGATCTTGCCTGTTTTACCAACCAGAACACCGGCTGCATTGATCAGGAAAATCTTGCCGTTGGCTGACAGGCTGCCCATGATGATCGACGGATCGGTGCCGGTCACGCGATTCAATGCCACCGAATTGGCGTTGTTCTGCACAAACTTCACGCCGGCGCTGGAGCCGATCGAAAAACTCTGCCAATCGATGATGGCTTGATTCGAGGTTTGCTGGAGCGTTAACTGATTGCCTGTCGACGCGGCAATATTGCCGCCTGCCCCTAGATTGTTGACTGTCCCGTATTGCACAACACCGCCGGTCGGCAAGGTGCCCGGCGGCGGGCTACCAACAACACCAGCCTGCGCAGTCAACGCCGCAGCCATCGCGCCGACGCCAACCGCACGCACCAAAGTGCCAAACAAATTCTGCCACGACCGTCGCAACATCTTGCACAGCAACGCCGACAGCCGACGTTGCGGCCGCTGCATCAACACCATCTTGCGTCCGCGCCAATAAATCGTCACCGATTGCAGTTGCTGCGGTCGATCCGCTTTTACCGTAACCGATTTCGATAATGCAGCAGATGCTACTTCTGCAAATGGAGACAACGGAGACACAAGAGATGTTTTCATTTTAGAACCCCAATACGGCGCTGATGTGCGCCCGCCAATTGCCCCGCTGCTCGTTAGCAGCAGTGCCTGCATTCTGTACTCTGGCCATGTCGGCGCGCAGATTGAAATCCTTGCCCGCCTGGTAGCGCGCGCCAAAACCGGCACTGGCGACATTGACTACCGCCGGTGTCGCGCCGCCGCCGAGATGACTGTTAAAGCCGGTGCCGACGTCATAAAACGCCAACAGCCGCAAATTGCCCGGCAAATGTGTTTTAGCCGCCAATTCCGGTGTGTACATTTCCGCATTACCGATCACGCCGCTATCGGCCGCGACCGCGCGTTCATCGAAACCGCGTACCGCCGTCGCGCCAACCAGCCCCAGTTGTTCGCTGGAGACCAAAGCATCCGGCGCATATTGCGCAGTGCCCACCAGCCGCACTTGCCAGTCGTTCGCAAAGACTTTGAAGTAGCTGCCGCCGCCGCGCAAAATCATGAAGTTATCGCTCGAATGACGATTGCCGGGGGTCAGGAAAGAGTAACGATCGTTTTCCGTGTTGTTGCCGTTAATGTCCTGATTTTGATGTTTGGCGCCGATGCCCCAGTTCACCGCCAGCCCGATGTTGTAATCGATCTGCTGGCCCAGGCTCACCCGCGATCCCATATAAGTCGCGCTGATCGGCAGGGTGGTGTAGGGGGTACAGGCAGAGACCGAGGTGAGGACGATGCCGTCCAACATGCAGCTCGAATCGATATGTTTGTAGTCGATGCCGTAGACGATCTTGGAGGTGTTTTCGCCCACGCGCGGCAAGTAATGATTCCAGCGCAAACCGGCGACATCGCCCTTGCCGACGATGCCGAGTTGGGTGCCCAGTGTCGGCGAGCTGTTCGGCGTATTCACGCTGGATTTGCCATAGACGAAATCCAGGCTGTCGCCATACGCGTACAGCGGTATCCGATAACCGAGCGAATACAGATTGATGGAGACGCCGCCCGGATGATCCGGCGCAGTGGTGTAGGCCAGCGTGGCAACATTATCGCGATTGAAGAGATTATTTTCTTGCCAGGCAATGCCGGTGCGCCAGCGGCCGGTGGCCGCAGTGCCGGTGTTGTCGATGGTGGCGAAAATGCGGCGCGGGTTGCTGTCCTGGACAGTGACTTTGGCATCGATCTGGCCTTGGATCGGCGAGACGCCCAAGCTCACGGCAACTTGCTTGGCGGCGTTATCGTTGACCAATTGGATCGCGGCGGAAACGTCGCGCAGATTCGGCGGTTCGCCGATCTTCAGCGGTCGCAGGCTGTTCAGAATATTGTCGTTATCGAAGTATTGATTACCGGTGATTTCGATATTGCCGAGCACGCTTTCAATGACCGTGATGTGCACCACGCCGCTGGTTAATTCCTGCTCGGGAACAAACACCTGCACCGTGCTAAAACCAGCGTCGTGATATTCGGCTTCCAGTGCTTCCAGCGCTTTTTGAATGTCGCCGTAGACGCGATTCGGGCCGGTCAAAGGCGCAACCAGTTGCTCCACTTTGGCGGCAGGCAACAATGTATTGCCGTCTATCTGAAAACGGTCGATGTTAAAACGTTCGTCCTCTTGTGCATGCACAGCAAAAGGCGTCACCGCAGTGAACAACACTGAGGCGCGCAATACTCTGGTTAACAGAGAATAAGCAAGAGAATAAGTAAAAGCAAAACGCTTCATTGCGGCCCACATTTTTATTGTAGAAATCCGCCGCATGGCGAGGTGTCGCTACGGCGGATTTATTTTTGTGAACTGTAACGTTAAATGGCACATGCCTCACGAGATGCATGTGCCACTTAATCGCTACAATCCCCCAGGATTGTTCTAATGTAATATTTTGCAATCTTACTGTATAAATTCTCCTCAGAGAACTTCCCGGAAGTAAATGTTTGCGCTATTAGCGTCAAATATTTTTGGAATAATTCTTATTAGATAATTTATATTTCCATCAGGAAATTTCTCTGTCGTTTTGCATTGCTTTAGTGCAATTTTCGGAAGCAATATCTCTGGTCTATTTTGTATCGAACGTGGTCACGCCATCCCAATCCGGCGGCGGCGGTTCTTTCCGAAATACGGCAATACGCGCCAGATACAGCGCATAAACGCCATCTTTACTTTCCTGCTGCAACGATAGAATTTCTTGTTCCGCCGCATCCCATTGCTGCTCGCGTACTAATTGCAATGCACGATGCCAGCGCGCCAGCGCGTCGCGCTGCGCATCGGTGAGCGCGGTTTCGAGATCGATCGGTTGGAAAATCGGCACCGGTTCGTTCTTGCCTTTGACGCGCACTTTATCCAGTTCGCGATAAGCGTATTCGGGCGCAGCATCGCGCGTCATCACGCCGACCAGCACGCCCACGCCGTAGACTTTAGTGATCGATTCCAGCCGCGACGACAAATTCACCGCATCGCCCATCACCGTGTAAGCACGCCGTATTTTCGAGCCCATGTCGCCGACGCGCATCATGCCGGTATTCAGGCCGACGCCGATGTGCAAAGGCGGCCAATTGCGTTTGACGAAATCGGCATTGAGCGCGATCACGCTGCGCTGCATTTGCAGCGCCGTGGCCACCGCCAGCGATGCGTGGTTCGGCAGGCGCATCGGCGCGCCCCAGAACGCCATCACGGCGTCGCCGATATATTTATCCAGCGTGCCGCGATTGCCGCGGATATCTTCAGACATCGCGGTCAGATACGCATTAATGTATTCGCGCAATTCATTCGGTTCCAGGCTTTCGGAAATGGTGGTGAAGCCGCGCACATCGGAGAACATCACCGTCAATTCGCGGCTCTCGCCTTCCATGCTGTAGTGGGCCGGATTGGCGGCCATTTCAGCCACCAGTTCAGGCGCAACGTATTCACCGAACAGATTGACCATCGCGCGCCGCTGCCGATGTTCGAATAAATAGCCCCAGGCCAGATTGAAGATAAACAGCGCGACGATCAGGATCAGCGCAGCGGCCAGCGGCAGCACCAGATTGGCGGCGTTATATAACCAGAAGTTGAAACCTGCCGTGGCCGCCAACGCCGCCACCGTCAGCACCATGGCATACAAGGGCGCGAGCAAAGGCAGGATGATGCCGAGCAGCAGGCCGAGGATCAGAATCTGGAGCACATTGAAACCCAGCGCAAATTCAGGACGCTGCTTGAAATCGTTATCCAGAATCGAGGCAATCACGTTGGCGTGTATTTCCACCCCCGGATAATTCGGGCTCACCGGCGTCGAGCGCAAATCGTACAAGCCCGGCACGGTGGTGCCGACCAGGACGATCGCATTGTTCAACCATGCCGGCGGCGTGCGGCCCTTGAGTACATCGACTGCGGACACGTAACGGAACGCACCGCCGTCGGCGCCGCCGCGGCCGCGATAGGTAATGAGCGCTGTCAATTGACGTTCGACCGGAATCGCGGTCGGCCGCGGCAGGGTATTCAAGCGCAGCGAATCCAGTGCGCCGTATTCACGCAACTGCTCTTGC
>DATMOE010000376.1:0-6727 GCA_035568435.1 Herbaspirillum sp.
CCGATATTGCGGTAGCGATCGATGGGTGTTTTGCGCGTCATGACAATACCTCTTGGTAAGTCTTCAATAAGCTTTAGATAGATAAGCTTTAAATCGGCTTCAAACAAATTTCAAAAAATCGATGTCCTCCGATGTCTTCATTTAGCGCTCATTGCCAGCTCAATCAGCTTTGCGAACGACTTATCCAGCTTGATCAGAAAATCCGGTGCATCGATGCTACCCAGCGCCTCCCGCAATGTCGGTCCGGTCGATTCGCCCTCCGGCTGGGCATTGCTCCGTTTTTCAAATAATTTACCTTCCGCCGTACAGAACCGATCGGCCTCTACGGTGACGGCATAGGTATGCGGGGGCACCATGTCCGAGCCATCATACGGCAACACAAAGGAAAACGTGGTGGTGCTGCGCAGTGGCGACTCCAGTTCGCTCTTCACATTGGCGCGGCCGCCATCCCGTATCAATGAATCGCACTCTTTATTAAAGTAATTTTCCAGCCGTGGGACGATTTTGGCGAAGATCATATCGAAGGTGCGCCGCCGGGTTTCCAGCTCTTGCTCCATCTCCAACGTTCTGCGCGCCATCTCCGCCTTAACTTTTTCGTATACGCTCAAGATTTTCTCCTGCACAAAATGCAAATTTTAATTGGAGTCTATCATTGCACTCCCTTAGCGATGATTTTATATAGGCGCGGCTTGCATTGCCAACTAGTGGACTGTAACGGGTTCAGTGACAGGGACAGTTGCCATAACGACGGCAAAGAAAACGAATACTGGAAGAATACGAAAAGAACGCCAACGCCCCTTAACGTGTGCCAAGAGACGGTTGCGAAATGAAGGGCGTCAGGCGGGCTGTGGCGGATGGTTGTGCGCAGTGAGGTAAAGAAGGGAGGCCGCAGGCCGGAATGACACGAACGAAGTACAACCAGCCGCCACAGTCCGCCTGACGCCCTTCATTTCGCAACAAGCTAGCCAAGGCCAAAGCTATTAATTACTATGCTGCGCGTACGCCAACTTTAGCTGCTCCCCTTCCAATTTATTAGCAAGAAGAAGGCGCAGCAACAAACACGCCTTCCCGCCTGCAATACTGCCGCCGTGAATAGCACCACGCCCCAGCAAATCCATCTCGGAGCCGGGAAAACCATACGTCTTGCTGAACACCGGCCCCGCTGCAACACGCGTGGCGAGCACCACAGGCATTTTTTCCATCAAGCTGCTCACCATCTCGGCCAAGCGTGCCGGCAAATGACCGGCGCCCATGGCTTCAATCACTGCCCCGCGATAGCCGAGCCCCGGCAGCGCAGATAACAGACGACCATCGTCCCCAAGGGGAATTTTGATCAACGCGACCGGCCAATCGGCAACCTGTTGCGGGCGCGCCAACACCGGCCTGCGCGACAAGCTTGCATAAAGATGCAGCCCCCCTTCGATCACGCGTCCGAGCGGCGCAAAGCCGGGCGAGGTGAACGCCGATGGCAAAGCGGTATGGGATTTTTGTACGTAGCGCGCAGCATGCACCTCATCGTTAAGCACCACCAGCGCGCCAAGTCCGGCCGCAGCCGGTGCTGCCGCCACGGTAACCGCCGCCAGCAAATTGGCTGGGCCGTCCGCACCCGGCGCGGCTGCACCCCGCATCGCGCCTGTCACCACCACGGGTCGCGCCGATTTGACCAGCAAATCAAGCACGAATGCGGTCTCTTCGATCGTATCGGTGCCTTGCACCACCACTGCGCCGGCGAATCCTTCGCTCAATTTAGCATCCAGCAAAGCGGCAATCTCGCTCAAATCCTCCAACGTCAGCGAGGCCCCCGGTTTGGTGGAAAACGAAACAACATCGAGATCGGCTTTACGCGCCAACTCGGGAACCGCGCGTACCAGATCGGCGCCAGACAGGGTCGGGACAATTCCCGCCCCCGGACTGTCGGTCATCGTGATGGTGCCGCCGGTAGAAATCAGAAGAATACGTGGCAGAGTCATGGTGAAAGAGTGAGTGAGTTCAATACAGGAAGCAGAAACAGGCTCATGGCCTATTTCCGGCCAGCCTGGGCTTTATAAATGTCGAGAATTTCTTCGCCGGTGCACATCACAACACCCTCATGCTTGAGGATATAGTCATACAACGCCTCCAGATAGCGAATACGATGCGGCGCGCCGGTCAGATAAGGGTGGACCGAGATCGCCATGACCCGCGGTATCGTTGCGCCCTCTTTGTACAATTGATCGAATTGATCGCGCCCGCGGCGGTAAATCTCATCCGACGGCTGTTGCTGAATCGCCGACATGACAACATCGTTCAATTCAACCGTATATGGCACCGACACCATTTCTCCAGTACGTGTTTTGAGGGAAACCGGCTGATCATCCAGCACCCAGTCGGCAACATATTCGATACCGGCCTCGGCCAGCAGATCGAGGGTTTCCTCGGTTTCCGTCAATCCGGGGCTTTCCCAGCCACGCGGCGGTTTGCCGGTAAATTTGCGGATCGCTTCGACCGTCCTCTGGATTGCCTCTGCCTGGTTTTCGACCCGATGCATCGGCTTCTGCTCAAAACCATGCCCCATGAACTCCCATCCGGCATCACGCGCCGCCTCGCAAGCCGCAGTATATTCCGAACATGTAGAGCCGTTCAGCGCCAGCGTCGCCCGCAGATTGCGCGACTTGAGCGCTTCGACAAAACGCCAGAATCCGACCCGCATCCCATACTCATGCCAACTCCAGTTCGGGATATCCGGCAACAGCGGCTGCCCCATCGGTGGCGGCAATACCGTGCGCGGCATGGCATTTTGCGGCAGCCAATTTTCGACATTTACGATGGTCCATACAGCAACGCGTGCGTTATTCGGCAGGACAAAAGGCGGACGATTGACGATAGGCTCATAGGAAATTCTATCCCGTGCCGAAAAACCGCTTGTTTTCTCGCTCATGTTTGAAATACTCCGTTAAAAATTAATAACATGGTGCGCCGCTTTACGCGACGACCAAAACCATTCTTGGGGCAAATCCTATACCACGCCTACGCACCGCGCCGTCGCGTTTTACAACTTGTTGCGGCGCATACCAGTCCGGTCCATGTATTTTTGTATCCAAAAAAATGGAACGACCAACATGGAAAATATTAATCCCGTTCGTTAAAAACCAGGAATTGCATTGAATTCTGGTTGCGCCCACAACATAAAATACAATTCGAATGGCGCCGAGTTTAGGTGTCGACATAACTAATTGTCAATCCATTTCAGCGGGCATTAAAACTTATTTCCATTGGTAAATTCCACAAAATGCCTCGAAATACCGACGATTTAATATAGTGCATGCGCCGCACGATTTCGAGGCAATAATCTTCCTTTTTGGTGCGTACTCATTTAAAATGCCGCATCAAAATCGACTTGTTATATCGTCGGCAGAAGCTCATAATTTTGTATTCTCAATTAGGCTGATGCATAAAATTTACATACTATGTATACAATACGAGACAAACACTTACCATGCCTACTCAATCGCCGATGATCAAAAAAACGGCACGCGTCAGCGACAATACTGCCGCAACCGCTGCGGTCGCGCCTCCTGTCAAAGCTGCCAAGCTGCCGCCGGCGGTGACAACGCGCGCCCAGAGCGTGACCGAACGCCTGCGCGAAGCCATTTTGTCGGGGCACTTCGGCCCGGACGAAAAACTGCAAGAAGTGGTGTTATCCGAAATGCTGAACGTCTCGCGCACGCCGATTCGTGCAGCGCTGCAAGGCTTGGCGGCCGAGGGCATGCTGGAATACGAACCGAACTGCGGTTACAACGTGCGGCGGCTCGATACCGACGAGTTGATTGCCATTTTCGATATTCGCGGCGCGCTTGAAGGGCTGGCGGCGCGTTTCGCGGCAGAGCGCGGACTATCCGCGCAGGCGCAGCAGACTTACCGCATTGCGCTGGCCGACGGCGATCGCATCCTGAGCAAGAGCCCGCTGGAAGATGCCGATATTGCCGCCTTCCGGGACGTCAACGACCGCATCCACGACACCATCATCAACGCCGCCGGCAATCGCATGATCAGCGACATGCTCAGAATCTCCCACAACGTACCGATGCCATCGCATCGCAACATCCAGTGGGACGATTACCGCTGGATCGTCAGCCATCGCGATGATAGCCAGCATTATCGCTGGATCCTGCGCAGTCACGATGATCACTACCGTATCTTCGAGGCGATCATGGAAGGCGAAGCCGCACGCGCCGAGCAATTAATGCGCGAGCACGAGTACACCGTCAAAATGCGCCTGAAACAGCAACTTGAGAGCGCATCTGGTAATCTGAGCGACGCATCGGAAGCCTTGCCAGAGCAATTTCCAAGCTAGTGCGCCGCCCTACCAATAACTGCATATGAACTCACTCATTTGGCAACCTTGCCGCGTTGCTCGTCGCTGCCATAGCGCACTAGGGAGCAGCCTACCGCCTTTCATGTTATTTGTAGGACAACATACCAGGCACAATTTTTGCACGCATCACTATAAATTGCACCACCGGTCTCGAACGCTTGTTTCACGCCCCCGGACTCACCCGAACCCGGATCTGCTTCCTCTTTTTCATAAACAGCCTAGGTCACCGTTGCACCAATACGAGATACAGCGTCCATCTGCCAGAACGGCTGGAACGCATTTCACCTGCTTTTTAATTCACTCACAGCCGAAGGCCCCGAAGGAAATTTATGTCTGATCAGATTATTGGCAGCAACCCGGAGCAAAGGACTTTGTCCTCCCGGGTCGCCATTGCATTGTTGCTGCTTGTCGCGCTTTCGTATGTTACCAACGCGATGGATCGCTCGTTGTACCCGCAGTTGGTGCCTTATATCAACAAGCATTTTGGGTTTTCGCTGAGTGAAGGCGGCTTCTTGGCGACCATCTTCGCACTCGGGATGGGTATTGGCGGCATCCCTGCCGGTTACCTGATCGACCGCTTGTCCCGCAAATCCGTGACCATCATCGGGATCTTCATTTATTCGCTGTTTACGCTGATGAATGCGTATTCGAATTCTTTCTGGGATCTGTCCTCGTATCGCGTCTTGACCGGCGTCGGCGAAGCGCTGCAGCAAACCGCCCTGTTCGCCATGGTCGGCGCGTACTTTTACCGTTACCGGACCGTCGCGATCGGATCCCTCAATGCGGCTTATGGCATCGGTGCATTCCTCGGGCCGGTAGTGGGTATGCAGTTGTTCCTAAAAACCGGAGAGCAATGGCAAACACCCCTGATCGCGTTTGGCGCAGCTGGCCTTGTGTTTTGTCTGCTGTTCTGGAGTTTCGTTCCAAAACTATTTTCCGAGGCAAAAGGTATCGCCGGCGCGGTACGTCACCGCCAGGTCGAAGACCATCTGCCGACACATCTGGCGACCAAAAACCTCATCCTGGTGTCGCTGGCCAATGTGCTGACCGGCCTCTCGACATTCGGCTATTTAGGCTTATATCCGACCTTCCTGAAAACATCGCTGCATTTCAGCACCTCCGCCACCGCCTTGTGCGCGAGCATGTATGGGGTCGGCGCGTTCATGGGACTGCCGGCCGGATTCATCGGCGACAAATGGAACCAGAAACGCGTCATTCTGCTTGCCGCGCTCGGCTCGATGGTGGTTTACCTCTTCATGTTCAATATCGCGCAAACGCCCCCCATGCAAGCGCTGCTCAGCTTCCTGCAAGGCGTATGCGCCAGCGGCTTCCTGTTCGTCAATATCTATTCGCTGTCACAGCGCAGCGTGCGCAATGAATTCCTTGGACGGGCCTCCGGCATCGCATCCTCCTCCCATTATCTGCCGGCGGCGTTCTCCGGCATGTTATTGGGATGGATGGTTGGGCATTTAGGCTGGGGCACTGCGGCCATCGTTCAACTGGCGATTTTCCCGCTGCTGGCCATTACCGCGATGCTGATGTTCGACAGCAAGCTGACCTCCAAAGTCGTGCTGCTTGAGGCTTAAAGGTTAAGGCTTGAGGCTCAGCACAAAATAGCCGAAATATCATTTTTAAATCACATTTTTATCGTCCAGGCATCCCGCCTGGACTACAGGAGTAGCAATATGAGTGTTTCATCCGGGCTTTCATCCGTCGCCAACCCAGCCAGCCGAGCAGATCAAACGCTCTCGCTCAACATGAAATTGCTGGCACACCACGAGCTCGATGGCTTCGGCGGTCTCGGTGAAGGTATTTCGATGCAACAGACCAGTAACGGCCGCCGCATTCTCTGGCTGGCGCATGAGGGCGCACCGAAGAATTTTTCTGGCGTCGATGTCACCGACCCGCGCAACCCGAAACTGATCGTACAGACCGATCTGCCGCACATGAAGCTGCGCTCCAATTCGCTCGATGTCGTCGGCGATATCATGGCGGTGGCGTATCAGGCAAGCGCGGTTGGCATCAAACCCGCCGGTTTCGATTTGTTCGATGTCAGCACGCCGGAAAAGCCGCGCCTGATTTCACATTTCGACTGTTCCGGACCGAATTCACGCGGCGTGCACGCACTCTGGTTCGTCGATGGCAAGTACGTCCACATGGCGGCCGGCTCATCCGACTCCCGGCCGCGCAATCCGCGCGACGATCAGTTCTATCGGATCGTCGACGTCTCCAATCCGGCCAAGCCGGTTGAAGCCGGACGCTGGTGGATGCCGGGCACGCAAGAAGGCGATACCGCACCGCCGCCGCCGCGGCTGCCGCCGCAGTTCGATACCGGTTTCCGGGCGCACAACACCAACGTCTTTCCGCAACGTC
>DATMOE010000377.1:0-2927 GCA_035568435.1 Herbaspirillum sp.
CGATCTCTGGGATCACGCTTTTCTGGTCTACGAAAAAGATGCGCCGGTGCGGGCTTTTCTGGAGAGCCTGCCGGGTCATAAAACGGTGGTGATCAGCCGTATTCCCACCGTTGAAAATCTGGCGCAGACCGCATTCGACATTCTCGGTGCCGCTTATCAGGATCATTACGGCACCGGCCTGCGTCTGCAAAAGCTGGTGTTACATGAAACGCCCAATTGCTGGGCGGAAATTACTGCCGATTGAACCCCATGCCAGAAGCCGCAGATGCCGCAGACGCCGCAGACGTTGATTTCATGCAACTGGCATTGACGCAAGCGCAGCACGCCTGGGCTTTGGGCGAGGTGCCGGTTGGCGCGGTGGTGGTCAAGGATGGCATGGTGATTGCGACCGGTTTCAATCGGCCGATCGGCAGTCACGATCCGACCGCGCATGCTGAAATCATGGCATTGCGCGCCGCCGCCCAGACGCTCGGCAATTATCGCTTGCCTGGTTGTGAACTCTATGTGACGTTGGAACCGTGCGCCATGTGTGCCGGCGCAATGATGCATGCGCGCTTGGCGCGGGTGGTCTATGGCGCAGCCGATCCAAAAACCGGTGCTTGCGGCTCGGTCGTCAATTTGTTCGAACAGGAAAAATTGAATCATCACACCGGTTTGTCGGGAGGCGTCATGGCCGAACAATGCGCGGCTTTGTTAAAACGTTTTTTTGCGGAACGACGGGCGCTTCGGCGCGTGGAGTCTGACCCCGACGCAGACATTACTGGAAGCGCAGCAGAGACAGGACAAGCCGCCGAATGAAGTTAGCCATCGATACCATTATTGCGCCGGATACCGGCGTGGCCATTATCGCACCCAGCGGTGCAGCGCTGCACCCGGATGCCGTTATGCGCGGCATCGCGCTATTGCAGGCGCAGGGTTGCCGGGTTCACAATTATTACGATCATCAACAACGTTATCAACGCTTCGGCGCCGGCGATGCCGCACGCGTCGCACAATTGCACGCCGCGGCAGCCAATCCTGATGTGCAAGTGGTGATGGCGGTGCGTGGTTCATACGGCATGTCGAGAATTCTCGATGCGATCGATTATGATCTGCTGGCCGCGAGCGGCAAACTGTTTGTCGGTTTCAGCGATATGACGGCCTTGCATCTGGCGCTGCTGGCGCGCACCGGCGCGGTGAGCTTTGCCGGGCCGATGTTATGCGGCGATTTCGGCGCGGAGCAGATCAGCGAATTGACCATCGGCAGCTTCTGGCAATGCGTCACGCAGGCCGAAACGGTCATCGATGTTGGAGACGGCAATGGTGCCGGTGATGATGCATCCAGCCCGGAACTGGCCTTGCAGGGCGTGCTCTGGGGCGGCAATCTGGCGATGATTGCGCATTTGGCCGGTACGCCGTATATGCCGGATATCGACGGCGGTATTTTATTTCTCGAAGATATCGGCGAACACCCTTACCGTATCGAACGCATGCTGCTGCAATTGCACTATGCCGGTGTGCTGAAAAAACAGCAGGCGATTTTGTTGGGCGATTTTTCCGGCTACCGTCTGGCGCCGCATGACAACGGCTACGATTTCGACGCGATGCTGGCGTATCTGCGCGCCAAGCTGAATATCCCCATCTTGACCGGCCTGCCGTTCGGCCATATTCCCGATCGGGTCACGCTGGCCGTCGGTGCGGCGGCGCGCTTGACATCAACTGCGGGCAGCCGCGCCTGGTCGCTGTCCTTTAACGCTTATCCAACGCTGGCAAAACTTGCTATAGCGGATGTACTTCAACCTTGATGCCGTCGGCCGTGACCGTAATGGCGCCGGGTTCGAATTGCTGACCGTTCAGTTGCAGCTCTTCCGGTTTGAATGTGTATAAGGGATAGCCGTTCAGCGTTTGCGCGGCGGCTGTTTTGCCGATGTCGTTCAATTGCTGTACATACGCTGCCGGCAAGCCGGGCGCATCGACCCGTTCGAGCACCGGCCGATCGAGCCGGACCGCGTGCGCAGGGGCATCGTATTTCAAGCCGCTGCTGATGGTCAGCAAGCCGTCCACCGGCATCGCCAGAAACGGGCTGCTGACATGCGCATTGACCTTGGTGATAACGCGATTGCCGGCTTGATCCAGCGCCAAAGCCGGATTGCTGAGCTGGACCTCAACTATTTGCATATATTGCAAATTCTGTGGAAAGCGGGATTTGATGCCGTTTTCAAGTTCCTGTCTGGTAAAGGTGTAATCGCTGGTCCACACGTTATAGCCGGCAGTGGCTGTGGTCGTGCTGCCGAAGGCAAGGGTCAGGGCAAAGATCGATATTAAAAAGGTCTTTAGGCGCATTGTGGTGTGCTGTCTTGATGGCTGGAACTGCGTTGGAACCCGGCGAGGTCGAAAAAATCCCCGAATCATACGCCTGCCTAATACTCTTGCCGCGCAATGGTAAAATCGCGACTTCCTAGAATTTATACACTTAATACACATTTCAATGCTATCAACCGCAAATATTACGATGCAGTTCGGCCCCAAGCCGCTGTTTGAAAACATCTCAGTTAAATTCGGCGACGGCAATCGCTACGGTCTGATCGGCGCCAATGGTTGCGGCAAATCGACGTTCATGAAAATTCTGGGCGGCGATCTGGAGCCGTCGGGCGGCAATGTCATGCTCGATCCGCATGAGCGCCTCGGTAAGTTGCGTCAGGATCAGTTTGCGTTTGAGGAAATGCGGGTGCTCGATGTTGTGATGATGGGGCACACCGAGATGTGGGCTGCGATGGCTGAGCGCGATGCGATCTATGCCAATCCAGATGCCACCGACGACGATTACATGAAGGCGGCCGATCTGGAGGCCAAGTTTTCCGAATACGATGGTTATACCGCCGAAGCGCGCGCCGGCGAATTGCTGCTGGGCGTGGGCGTAGCGATCGATCAGCACCAGGGGCCGATGA
>DATMOE010000378.1:0-5500 GCA_035568435.1 Herbaspirillum sp.
CGTAGGCCAGTGGCACCGGGCTGTTACCGCCCAAGCCGATCCGCAAGCGCGCCACGCGTCCTTCATGCAAAGCGACCGTGGCGGCGACGGCGACGATGGCGAAGTCGCCATGACGTTGATTGAACAGCCGAAACGCAGTGCCTTCGCTCGCAGCGATTTTCGGAAACCGCACCGAGCGGATGACTTCATCCGGTTCCAGTGCGGTGGCCATCACGGCGACAAAAAAATCGGCCGCCGCCACGGTGCGTTCCCCGCGCACGCTGACAATATTGATTTGTGCGCCGAGCGTCACGGCAATCAGCGCCAGTTGCGCGGCCGGATCGGCATGCGCGAGGCTGCCGCCCAGCGTGCCGCGCTGGCGTATGGCGTAGTGGCCGATGGTGCGCGCCGCTTGCGCCAGCAGCGGACAAAGTTTTTGCACCAGCGCGGATTGCTCGACTTGATAATGGCGCGTGAGCGCACCGATTTCCAGCATGTCGCCCACCTCGCGCACATACGCCAGCTCGGTGAGATCGTTCAGATCGACCAGCTCGGCAGGCGCGGCCAGACGCATATTCATCATCGGCCCCAGGCTCTGACCACCGGCGATCACCTTCGCATTGTTCGATTGCGCAAGTTGCGTCAGCGCTTCCTCTAGCGAAGTCGGACGAAAATAGTCAAATACTGCAGGCTTCATCGTGTTGTTACCAGACCAAACTATTGGTGCTCTGTTTATCGAACAGATGCAAGCGATTCAGATTGACGGCCAGTTCCACGTTCTCGCCTTCCTTGTGCTGCACTTCCTTACCGACCCGGAAATACATCTCAGCGCCCTCGACTTTCACCCTGAGGAACTGATCGGAACCGACCGGCAGCACCGACAGAATGCGGCCCTGTAAAGTTTCGCGCCGCATCTTCTCGGCATGCGCGTCGATGTCCTCGGCGCGCAGGCCCAGCACCACTTCGCGGCCGGCATCGCCGACGACTTTTGCTGCGATATGCGCCGGCAACTTGATTTCAAGTTCACCGCGCTTAAACAAGACGCTGCCGCCATCGAGCGCAATCGTCCCTTCCAGGAAATTGATCGGCGGATTGCCCAGGAAAGCAGCCACGAACATATTGCCGGGCCGCTCATAGATCGCATCCGGCGTGCCGATTTGCTGCACCACGCCGCTGCGCATGACGACGATGCGGTCGGCCAGCGTCAACGCTTCGGCTTGATCGTGCGTCACATAAACAAACGTGGTTTGCATCGCCTGATGCATTTGTTTGATCTCGGCACGCATCGAAATGCGCAGCACGGCATCGAGGTTCGACAGCGGCTCGTCCATCAAAAAGGCCAGCGGACTGCGCACCATGGCGCGGCCGAGGGCAACGCGCTGGCGCTGGCCGCCGGACAACTGATCGGGACGGCGCTCCAGCAAGGCTTCGATTTCCAGACGGCGCGCCGCATCGCGCACGCGCCCGTCGATTTCGGCGGCGGGATGCTTGCGCATGCGCAGACCGAACGCGATATTTTCATACACTGTTTTGTGCGGATACAGCGCGTAGCTCTGGAACACCATCGAGACATCGCGCTTGTGCGGCGGCACGTGGTTCATCACTTCATTGTCAAAGGTCAACGTGCCTTCGCTGATATCTTCCAAGCCTGCGATCATGTTCAGCGTGGTCGACTTGCCGCAGCCGGATGGGCCGAGCAGCACCAGGAATTCCTTGTCGGCGATGTCGAGATTGAGGTTGTCGAGCGCGACATATCCGTTCGGATAGTGCTTGCCTACGCCTTCGAATTTAATACGGGCCATGGTGTATTCCTTTAACCTTTAACGGCGCCGGCAGTCAGGCCGGAGACGATGTAACGTTCGAACATGATGGCGATAATCACCGGCGGAATAATCGCCAGTACGCCAGCAGCATTGATGAATGAGAAGCTGATATTGAAGTCGGATGTGAAGGCCGCGATCACGATCGGCATGGTTTGCGAGGCCGGGGTCTGGGTAAACATCAACGCCAGCAGAAACTCATTCCAACTGGTCAAAAACGTGAACAGCACGACCGCCACCAGCGAGGGCGTCGCCAACGGCAGGAACACCAGCGTCAAGGTCTGGAAGCGCGAGCAGCCGTCGACCCGTGCCGCCTTGTCCAACTCATCCGGCAAGGATTCAAAATAGCCAAGCAGGATGAAAACGCTGAACGGCACCGTGATCGCCAGATAGGTAATGATCAGCGACAAGCGACTGTCGAGCAGGCCGAGCTTTTGAATCAACAGGAAAAACGGCACCACCAGCGCAATATCCGGGATCACCCGCGAAGTCAGCATGATGTAAATCGAGGTGGTGCGGCCGATGAAACGGATCTTCGCCATCGCATAAGCCGCCGGTACGCTCACCAACAGATTAAGCACCACCACCACCACCGCGACGACAAAACTATTCCACATCGACGGCAGCAGATTTTTCGCGGTGGAGGGAATGAAGTTGGCGCCATTACTGTCACCTTCTTTAGGCGTGCCGTCAGTGGCAGCCTGGTCGCCGGACTTGAAGATCGCGGCGAAATTGCCGATCGTCGGCATGTGCGGCACCCAGTGCGGCGGCACCGAGGTGATCTCCGCTTCGGACTGCAGCGACGACGACACCAGCCAGCCGATCGGCGCCAGCACGTACACGATGAACAGCAGCGAGCCGATGAACAACAGCGCGCGCTTGCTGAATTGTGGGAATCTCATAATTTTTTACCCATGGTGCGGATGATGACGAAAGCGAGCATGAAAGTGATAATCGCCATGATGTAGGCCAGCGCTGCACCGGTGCCGAAAGCCAGCTTGCGGAAGGTCTCTGCATACACTTCCCAAGCCAGCACGTGGGAGGCATCGGCCGGGCCGCCTTCGGTCAAGATGAAGAACAAGTCGAAGTGACGGATCGACATCATGGTTTCGTACAGCATCACCAGCATGAAGCCGGGCTTGAGCGCAGGCACCGTGATGTGGATGAAACGTTGCCAAATGCCGGCGCCATCCACCTTGGCCGCGCTGTAAATATCAGAGCGCACCGATTTCAAAGTCACCAGCAGCAGAATGGTGGCCAGCGGCACTTCCTTCCACACGAAGGCATTGGTAATCAACAGCATCGTCTTGTTAACGTCGCCCAGCCACACCATGTACTTATCGATGAAGCCGAGTTGCAGCAGCAGACCGTTGAGCGCGCCATAGCCGGAGTCGTAAATCCATTTCCACATCAGCCCATCGGCCACATAAGGAATGGCCCACGGAATCAGCAGGATCGCGGAGAGGATGCGGCGGCCGCGGAAATCCTCGTTGAGCAGCAGCGCCATGAGCATCGCGATGAGCATGATGCAAGCCACCGACATCACCGTAAATGAGGCCGAGCGCGCCACCGAAGACCAGAACATCGGATCGTGGAAAATCTGGATATAGTTGTCGAACCAGACGAAAGGCGCGCGGTTCGGCCGCGTCAGCTTGAGATCGAACAAGCTGATCCAGAATGAGTAGAGGATGGGGAATACGGCAATCACCATCAAGACCAGCATCATCGGCGCCAACAACACCATGGCGCTTTTCTGGTCATACGCACTCACCGGGTAGCGCAGAACCTTGGGCAGCAAGCTGCTTTTCGTTTTCATATTACGGGGGGTCTTTCATAAAGGCAGAGGCGGCGACGCCTCTGCCGTTAAGCGACGATCTGTATCAGATCAGGCCTGCTTCTTTAATTGATTCCAGCTCTGCGCCGATTTCTTCAGCGCTTCATCCACGGTGCTCTTGCCGATGACGGCCGACTGCCAGGCAGCACCGTTGACGTCGTCCCACTCGCCAAACCAGCGCGTGATGACATCCTTCTTCTTCACCAATTTCTGCTGCTGCTCGTACATCGCGAGATCGCCATACTTCTTATACGCAGCCAGGATGTCCGGGTCCTTGAACAAGTCTTTCTCGCCGAAGCCGGTGCCGGTATTGAGAAACATCGTTTTCTGGAATTGGTATTTGCCGTCGGCTTTGCCGCCGAACCATTCAATGAACTTGGCCGCTTCCGCTGCACGATTCTTGTCTGCAGCCGCTTGCGTGCTCATTGCATGAAAACGCATCCAGCCCACGGTGGCATTCGAACCGGAGGGACCGGCCGGCATCAACGCCTGCTTCACACGGCCGGCGATCTGCGATTGTGTCGGATCGTTGAGCGTGCGCACGCGATAACGGCTCAGCAAACCAAACGCATGATTGCCGGAACCGAAGGCCTTCAGACCGGTGAGTTCGCCGGTTTCAACGCAGGCTGGCGAGATGATCTTATGTTTATTGACGGCATCGGTAATCCACTGCAAGGCCTGGTGCGCGCCGCGCTTCGGATCGTCCATGATTGCGAAGCCGTTGGCGTCGGTAAATGCGCCGCCGTGCGAATACACCAGCGCCGTCATGAATTCGATCAGCCAGCTTTCGCGCGCCATCGGCAGCATCATCGGGTATTCGCAGAGACCGGCCTTTTTGATGATCAGCGATTGCTGCACCACTTCATCCCAGGTTTTCGGCGGTTCTTTGATACCGGCCTTTTTCAGCATGCCTTCATCGTAGAGGAATGCCATGTAGTCGGAGTAATAGGTGAGTCCGTATTGCTTGCCGTTGTATTGCATCGATTTGGTACAGAAGTCGTCGACGGTGTCGTTGTACTTCATCAGTTCTGGAAAGCCGTTGATCGGCGCGATCCAGCCTGCATCGGCCCATTCCGGCAACCAACTATCGGACACGTACATCACATCGAGCGGCGCACGGCCGACGAATTTGGTGACCATGGTGTCGCGGTACTGCGCCCAAGGCGCATTGTTATAGATCACCTTGATGCCGGTCTTTTTCTCGAATGCCGCCACATGATTCTTGACGTCTTCGACCCCAGCCGACCAGCCATAGAAATTCAGTGTATCGGCGGCGCTGGCATTGCCGGCCAGCGAAAACAGACCGCTTCCAACCGCGCCGGCTACCGCCGACATCTTCAGGAAATCACGGCGACTTGCATTGCTCGTCCATATTTTGCTCATTATTTCTCCCGCTTTTAACGATCTGTGCGCCGAATCCGGCAGCTTTAATAAAACCGGAAACAGCCCGGCGACTCACCTCAACCCTTAAAACATGCGTGCATTATTGTGACTTTTATTTATATCGTCAAGCGACGAAGTAAAGTTTTATTTAAATATTTTACATATATTTTATGTGGTGCAAATTACTAACTAAATTGGTGCGCTTAACCCCATAATTGCACAGAATAATGGCGGTTTTAAGCATTTTGGTGCGCTCGTTTTGACGCGACTTTTATATCGTCCGGTGAAGACTTAGTGCTTTTATTTCCAGCCTGAAATTCCACATTTCTTCATATAAAAGCATGCAATTTTTGCGCCAGGCGGATCGTTCGACGCGGTTGGATTGTTTTGCTTGTTTTTCTTGTTTCTTTTTAGCAAATAAGCGGGCGCCCACCGGTCTTTCAATATGGCCCTTAGTGCTTGTTGCGAAATGAAGGGAGTCAGG
>DATMOE010000379.1:0-9838 GCA_035568435.1 Herbaspirillum sp.
CACAGCGGTAATGTCACGCTGGCCGGCCGCGACATTACCGGATTGGAAGCGCACCAGATCGCCCGTGCCGGTTTGGCGCATTCGCCCGAGGGCAGGCGCGTATTTGCCAGCATGAGCGTGAGCGATAATCTGTTGCTGGGCGCTTTCCCGCGTTTCACGCGTTCGCGGCCGCGTGGCGATATCGCACACGATCTGGAACAGGCACTGGAGCTGTTTCCGCGACTCAAGGAACGGCAGACGCAATTGGCGGGCACCTTGTCTGGCGGCGAACAGCAGATGCTGGCGATGGCGCGTGCGGTGATGTTGAACCCAGACGTTATTCTGCTTGATGAGCCATCGATGGGATTGGCGCCGATTCTGGTCGAGGAAGTATTCCGGATTATTTCACGGCTCAAGGAAAGCGGCGTGACGATGCTGTTGGTGGAGCAATTTGCCGCCGCGGCGTTGAACGTGGCCGACTATGGTTATGTATTGGAGAACGGCCGTATTTCAGTGCACGGGCCAGCGGAAAAGTTGAAGAACGATCCAGCGGTGCGCGCCGCCTATTTGGGCGGCGCAGCCGGCAGTGCGCATTAGGGCGCCGCGTCAGGAACTTCCTTCTTAAACAAGAATCCCTTTTATACTGATTGCCGGAGACACCGCATCTCATCGAATAAAAATCAAAAATCCATCAATTTCCTCAAATTATATTTATCAACTGGAGTCTTACATGAGTAAATTGACTCTGCCGCCAGGTATGCAAATTACCGGAGCGATCGAACCCGGTTACGCAGAAATTCTGACCCCGGAAGCGTTGGCCCTGGTGGTCAAATTGAGCCGGGCATTCGAGCCGCGCCGCCAGCAATTGCTGGCGGCGCGTGCGGCTAGAGCCAAGCGCCTGGATGCCGGTGAACGTCCAGATTTTCTGCCGGAAACGGCGGCGATCCGCGCAGGCGATTGGAAGATCGCACCGATACCGAAATCGCTGGAATGCCGCCGTGTGGAAATCACCGGCCCGGTCGAACGCAAGATGGTGATCAATGCCTTCAATTCCGGCGCAGATGCTTACATGAGCGATTTCGAAGATTCGAATTCGCCGGTCTGGCGTAATCAAATCGTCGGTCAGATCAATTTGTGCGAGGCGGTTCGCAAAACCATTACGCTGGAGCAGAACGGCAAGCACTACAAACTCAACGACAAGGTTGCTACCTTGGTGGTGCGTCCGCGTGGCTGGCATCTGAATGAGAAACATGTGACGGTTGACGGCAAGCGCATCTCCGGCGGCATCTTCGATTTCGCACTATTTATTTTCCATAACGCCAAAGAACAACTGGCGCGTGGCGACGGTCCGTATTTCTATTTGCCGAAAGTGGAATCGCATCTGGAAGCGAGGTTGTGGAACGATATTTTTGTGATGACGCAAAAAGAACTCGGTCTGCCGCAAGGCACCATCAAGGCTACGGTACTGATCGAGACCATTACTGCTGCCTTCGAAATGGATGAAATTCTGTATGAGCTGCGCGAACACAGCGCAGGTTTGAATGCCGGACGCTGGGATTACATTTTTTCCTGTATCAAGAAATTCAAGCTGGACAAAAACTTCTGTCTGGCCGATCGGGCTAAGGTAACGATGACCGCGCCCTTCATGCGTTCTTATGCGCTGTTGCTGCTGAAGACATGTCATTACCGTGGCGCACCGGCAATCGGCGGCATGGCGGCGTTGATACCGATCAAGAACGATCCGGTGCAGAACGACATTGCCATGAGCGGTGTGCGTGTGGATAAGGCGCGCGACGCGACCGACGGTTACGATGGCGGCTGGGTTGCGCATCCGGGCCTGGTCGAACTGGCGATGACCGAGTTCAAGAAGGTATTGGGCGATAAGCCGAACCAGTTTGAAAAACAACGCCTGGATGTCAGTGTGACTGCCGCCGATCTGTTGAATTTTCAGCCGGAAACGCCGATTACCGAGGCCGGCTTGCGTTACAACATCAACGTTGGCATCCACTATCTGGGTGCATGGCTGGCCGGTAACGGATGCGTGCCGATCCATAACCTGATGGAAGACGCCGCCACGGCTGAAATCAGCCGTGCGCAAGTATGGCAATGGATCCGCAGCGATAAGGGCGTGCTGGACGATAAGCGCAAGGTCACCGTAGAAATGGTGCGCGCGATGATTCCAGAAGAGTTGGCGAAGGTGAAGGCGGTTGCCGGCACGGGACCAACCTATGATCGTGCAGCAAAGATTTTCGAGAGAATGTCGACTGCCGATCACTTTGAAGAGTTTCTGACGCTGCCGTTGTATGAAGAGCTTTAAAAGAGCATGAAGTAAAAAAACGGCGTGCAATTTTGAATTGCACGCCGTTTTAATTTCGATGATGCTTTCAAGCGCTTAAAAATTTGCATGTAAATTTTTTTGGGCGAAAAAAATCCCCAGCACTGCTGGGGATTTTTGTGAGTAGCTTGTGAAGCTTCAGCTTAAACTTAGATAGGCTGAATGTTCGAAGCTTGCTTACCCTTAGGACCGGTAGTCACTTCGAAGGAAACGCGTTGGTTTTCTTGAAGAGATTTGAAACCGTTCGATTGGATAGCCGAGAAGTGAGCGAACAAATCTTCGCCGCCTTCGTCAGGAGTAATAAAGCCGAAGCCCTTCGAATCATTGAACCACTTTACGACGCCAGTTGCCATTGCAATTCCTATTTCAGTTAATTTGGGCATATGCCCGTTATATCGTTTAAAACCAAGACAGGAATGACAGACTAATACCGCACTTCTAGCTGGAATCTTAACGATTTGCGAATTATACAAGATAAATCCTGCATAAAACAATTTTATATCGATTTATTCATATTCGTGATAAATAAGCACAACTGCCTCGGTCGCAATGCCTTCTTCGCGCCCCAACCACCCCAATTTTTCGTTGGTTTTGGCCTTTACGTTGACTTGGGACAACGCCAAGCCGAGGTCTTCTGCAATATTTGCGACCATTTGGCTGATATGCGGGGCCATTTTCGGCGCTTGCGCGATGATTGTGGCGTCAATATTGCCGATGCGAAATCCTGCGCCGGCCAAGAGCCGGCCGGCCTCTCGCAATAATAGTCGCGAATCTGCGCCGGCAAAGCGACTGTCGGTATCGGGAAAATGGCGGCCGATATCGCCCAATGCAGCCGCACCCAGCAGCGCGTCGATCACGGCATGCAGCAGCACATCGGCATCGGAATGCCCCTTCAAGCCGGTAGGATGTGCAATCTCGACGCCGCCGATGATCAATTTACGGCCGCTGACCAGCGCGTGGCAGTCGTAACCCTGGCCGACGCGAAAGGGAAGGGGATTGTTCATTTACGTGATTCTTTCAATAGCTGTTCGGCCATCAGCATATCGCGCGGCAAGGTAATTTTGAAATTGCGCGGGCTGCCCGGCACTAGTTTCGGATGCAGGCCCAGCATTTCGATGGCGCTGGAATCGTCCGTGATCAAATGCAGCGGCGCTTGTTTCAAGGCGCTTAGCAGTAACTGGTAACGAAACATCTGCGGCGTCTGGGCCGTCCATAGATCGGTACGGACCACGGTTTTCTGCACACGGTCGCTGCTGCCGTGTTTGACGGTATCTACCACCGGCAACGCCAGCAGACCGCCGACGGCGTCGTCGTGCAGCGTCTGTATTAATTGTGTCAGCAGTGCGGCATCCAGCCCGGGACGGGCGGCATCATGCACCAATATCCAATCCTCGTCGTCGATATAGTCACGTAGTTTTTGCAGGCCGTTACGGACGGTTTCCTGCCGTGTGGCGGCGCCGGCGCGGATGATGGTGACGCGCTCGGCCAAGCGCGGTTCTTCGGCCATCAATGGCCCGATATACGGATCATCCGCGTTGACGATGACGTAGATATGGTTGATCGCCAGCGCAGCGGCGAAGGTATCCAGGCTGTGCAACAGCATGGCCTTGCCGGCCAAGGGCAAGTATTGTTTCGGACAAGTCGCGCCGACGCGCGCGCCGATGCCGGCGGCTGGGATCAATGCAAAGTGGCGGGGTGATGTCATTCGTGGCAACAATCAAAACAGTCAAAGCAGTTCAATGCACGCCTCGTCTCGTATTTCAGGCCTTCGTTTATAATGCGAGGCTGAATTTTATAGCCAAATTATGCCCTGTCTGCAATTAATTTGGCCGCGTAGTAATCGAAGAAATGAGAAGCAATGTCTTTCGACTTAAAAAAGTCCATTCCCAAGCCAGGTGCGCGTTTTGTCCTACCGGCGTTGCACGGTTCGGCCGATGCCTGTGTTCTGGCGCAGGCGGCAGCGGTTCTGAAAGCGCAAGGCCGCATGTTGACCATCGTCGTCGCCAATGCGACCGAAGCGCAGCGCCTGCGTTCTGAAATCCCGTGGTTTGAAAGCAATGGCGAGGGCGCCGCTGCTGACGGCAGCAAAGCCGAGCCGCTGCGTTGCCATCTGCTGCCGGACTGGGAAACCCTGCCTTACGACGCATTTTCGCCGCATCAGGATCTGGTCTCGGAGCGATTGGCCACCTTGTATGAAGTGCAAAGCGGCCAATGCGATGTCTTGATCGTACCGGCCACCACTGCGTTGCTGCGCATGGCGCCGCCGGCCTTTCTGGCGGCCTACACCTTCTTTTTCAAACGCGGCGAGAAGCTCGACGAAGCACGGCTTAAAGCGCAATTGACGCTGGCCGGCTACGCCCATGTCACGCAGGTCATGTCGCCCGGCGAATATTCGGTGCGCGGCGGCTTGATCGATATTTTTGCGATGGGTTCGGTGCTGCCGTACCGGCTGGATTTATTCGGCGATACCATCGAAACCATTCGCAGTTTCGACGCCGATACGCAGCGTTCGCTCTATCCGGTGCAGCAATTGCGTTTGCTGCCGGGCCGCGAATTTCCGATGGACGAGGCGGCGCGCACAGCATTCCGCAGCCGCTGGCGCGAAGTCTTCGAGGGCGATCCGTCGCGCTCGGCCATTTATAAAGACATCGGCAGCGGTATTGCATCGGCCGGGATTGAATATTATTTACCGTTGTTTTTTGAGCATACGGCAACACTGTTTCAGTATTTGCCGGCCGATACGACCTTTGCCCTGGTCGGCGATATCGAGCAGACCATCGCCCGTTTCTGGAGCGACACCCGGTCCCGTTACAACTTTCTGAAGTCCGATCGCGAGCGGCCTTTGCTGGCGCCCGAAGCCTTGTTCCTGACCAACGAAGATTTCTTCACCCTGATCAAGCCTTACGGCCGCTGGTCCGTGCAGAGCGACGATGCACCCTCCGAGCTATCGGCGCCGCTGCCCAATATTGCGGTCAATCGCCGCATGGACGATCCGCTGGCCAATTTGCGCGCTTATCTGCTCAAAGGCGATCAGCGCGTGATGATTTGCGCGGAGTCGAATGGCCGGCGCGAAACGCTGCAACAATATTTCAACGAATACGATATCGCCCTGACGCCGATCGATAGCTTTGCCGATTTTTGCGCGTCGTCCGCCGTGCTCACGTTGGGCGTGGCGCCGTTGCATGCCGGCTTTGCGCTGGTCGCCAACGAGGCGCATGAACGTCTGGTGTTCATTACCGAAACCGAGTTGTATGCCGGTTCCGGCCGCCGCGTAGGACGCAAGAAACAGGAGGGCGCAACCCAGGTCGAGGCGATGGTGCGCGATCTGTCTGAACTCAAGATCGGCGATCCTGTGGTGCATGCCAATCACGGCATCGGGCGTTACATGGGCTTGATCAGCATGGATTTGGGGGAAGGCGAGACCGAATTTCTGCATCTGGAATATGCCAAGGAAACCAAACTTTATGTGCCGGTCTCGCAGTTGCACGTCATTGCGCGCTATTCGGGCGCATCGCCGGACGACGCGCCGCTGCACGTGCTCGGTTCCGGGCAGTGGGAAAAGGCCAAACGCCGGGCGGCCCAGCAAGTGCGCGATACCGCCGCCGAACTGTTGAATCTGTATGCGCGCCGGGCTTTGCGCCAAGGCCATGCATTTGCCTATTCCGCACACGACTATCAAGTGTTTTCCGAAAGTTTCGGCTTTGAAGAAACGGCGGATCAGGCCGCTGCGATCGATGCTGTCATCAAGGATATGACCAGCGGCACGCCGATGGATCGGCTTATTTGCGGCGACGTCGGTTTCGGCAAAACCGAAGTGGCGTTGCGCGCGGCGTTTGTCGCGGTCTTGGGCGGCAAGCAAGTGGCGATTCTGGCGCCGACCACATTGCTGGCCGAACAGCATGCGCAAACCTTTGCCGACCGTTTTGCCGATTGGCCGGTGAAGATCGCCGAACTGTCGCGGTTTCGCTCCGGCAAGGAAATTACGCAGGCGATCAAGGGCATGGCCGACGGCACGCTCGATATCGTGATCGGCACCCATAAGCTGTTATCGGACGATATTAAATTTTCGCGGCTGGGTTTGGTCATCATTGATGAAGAGCACCGCTTCGGCGTGCGCCAGAAGGAGGCGCTCAAGGCGCTGCGCGCTGAAGTCGATGTGCTGACACTGACCGCCACGCCGATTCCGCGCACCTTGGGCATGGCCTTGGAAGGTCTGCGCGAATTTTCGATCATTGCTACTGCGCCGCAGAAACGGCTGGCGATCAAGACCTTTGTGCGAGCTGAAGGCGATTCGGTGATCCGCGAAGCCTGCCTGCGCGAACTCAAGCGCGGCGGCCAGGTGTATTTCCTGCATAACGAAGTCGATACCATCGAAAACCGCAAAGCCATGCTCGAAGCGCTGCTGCCGGAAGCCCGCATCGCCGTGGCGCATGGTCAGATGCATGAGCGCGATCTGGAAAAGGTGATGCGCGATTTTGTGGCGCAGCGGTTCAATATTCTGTTGTGCACCACGATTATCGAAACCGGCATCGACGTGCCCAGCGCCAACACCATCATCATGCATCGCGCCGATAAATTCGGACTGGCGCAATTGCATCAGCTACGCGGCCGGGTCGGGCGTTCGCATCATCAGGCCTACGCTTATTTGCTGGTGCATGATGTGCAGATCTTGAGCAAGCAGGCGCGGCGGCGTCTGGAGGCAATTCAGCAGATGGAAGAACTGGGCAGCGGTTTTTATCTGGCCATGCACGATCTGGAAATTCGCGGCGCCGGCGAAGTACTGGGCGACAATCAATCCGGCGAAATGCACGAGATCGGTTTTCAGATGTATTCCGATATGCTCAATGAAGCGGTGCGTGCATTGAAGGATGGCAAAGAACCCGATCTGGCCGCGCCGATGGCCTCGACCACGGAAATCAATTTGCACGTGCCGGCGCTGCTGCCGAACGAATATTGCGGCGATGTGCATGAGCGCTTATCGCTCTATAAGCGCTTTGCCAATGGCAAGTCGGCTGAGGCGATCGATGATTTGCAGGAAGAATTGATCGACCGCTTCGGCAAACTGCCGGAAGTGGCCAAAGCATTGGTTGAAACGCATCGCCTGCGGATTGCCGCCAAGCAGGCGGGTATTATCAAAATCGATGCGCATGCCGATGCGGCGGTGTTGCAGTTTGTGCCGAATCCGCCGATCGATGCGATGCGCATTATCGAGTTGATCCAGAAAAATCGTCACATTAAACTTAACGGTCAGGACAAGCTGCGCATTACCGTCAATATGCCGGATCTGAGCGCCAGGGTTGCGCAGCTTAAGGCTACGATACGGGCATTGATCGGCTGATCCGAGTTTCCACTTTATTTATCCAAAAATTAAAAATGACCGCTACGAATCTGATTTTGCAAGGCTTGAATCCTGATCCGGCGACCATCGCCGGCATAGCCGCATTGGTATCGCTAGGCGCGACACCGTCGGACCCGGTTGCGCTCAATCGGCATGCGTGGCGGCTTGAGGACGTGCAATTGACGGAGCAAGGCAAGGCTGCGCTGGAGGCCGCTTGTCTGACGGCGCAACTCGACTATGCCTTGGTCGATGCGCAACAGCGCTTGGGCGATTTCAAGCTGCTGGCGATGGATATGGATTCAACCCTGATCACCATCGAATGCATTGATGAGATCGCCGATATGCAAGGCCTGAAGCCACAGGTCGCCGCTATTACCGAAGCCGCCATGCGTGGCGAAATTGCATTTCACGAAAGCCTGACGCGCCGTGTCGCCTTGCTCAAAGGGCTGGACGCGTCGGCCTTGCAGCGGGTTTATGACGAGCGACTGGCCTTGTCGATGGGGGCGCAGCCGATGTTGGACGCGATCCGGGCCGCCGGTCTGAAGACGCTGCTGGTATCCGGTGGTTTTACGTTTTTTACCGATCGCATGAAGCAGCGTCTGGCGCTCGATTACACCCATGCCAATGTGCTGGAAATCGAACATGGCAAGCTGACCGGACGCGTTCTCGGCACCATCGTCGATGCGGATGAAAAGCAGCGCACGGTGGAGCGGGTATGCGCCGAACTCGGTTGTTCGCCCAAACAGGCTATTGTGATGGGCGATGGCGCCAACGATTTGAATATGATGCGTATTGCCGGGCTGTCGGTGGCGTTCCGCGCCAAGCCGGTGGTGCGGGCGCAGGCCGACGTGGCATTGAATTTTGTCGGGTTGGACGGCATATTGGCTTTATTCGCCTGAAATAGATCTGTAGCCCGTAGCCCCATGCTGTAGTCCATTTTTATGCTGTCCCACTACTACCAAGGAGATTGAAAATGGCCGATGAACTGGTAATCGATACGCCGAATACGCCTGATAGGCCTGAGACCCCCGCTGTGCAAGCGCAAAAAGCGCTGGTGCGCTGGCTCTATATTTTTCATTTCCTGAGCCTGATTTTTTCGCTGGGCATGCTGTCTTTTATTCCATTGATTATCAATTACATCAAACGCGACGATGCTGCGGGAACGTTTGTGGAAACGCACCATAGTTGGCAAATCCGCTCGTTCTGGTGGTATCTGGGCTGGATGGTTATCGGCTTCGTCCCGTTTGTCACGATTTTCCTGATGCCGTTGGCCTGGTTGATCTGGTCGCTGGCATGGCTGTGGAAAGCGTATCGATTGATCAAGGGCCTGATTTATCTGAACGAGAACAGGGCCATGCCGGGTTAAGATAGCAAAAAATAGGAGAACCAGATGCTTGAAATTGGCAGCCTTACGCAATTGAAGGCGTTGACCGGGAAGGAAGTTGCCATTTCGAAATGGCAGACCATCGACCAGAAACAGGTGAATCGATTTGCCGAGGCAACCGGCGATTCGCAATGGATTCACGTTGACGTTGAACGTGCCCGGCGTGAATTGCCTTACGGCGGCACCGTTGCGCATGGTTTTTTAACGCTGGCATTGCTGCCGCGGTTTTTTAGCGAAACGATGCGGATGACCGATGTCACCATGTTAGTCAATTACGGTTTGAACCGGGTACGTTTTCCGGCGCCGCTGCCGGTCGGCAGCAAGGTGCGCGGGCATCTGAAATTACTGGCCGTGGAGGATATTCCGGGCGGCGCTGAAATGACTTGGGAAGTGGCGATTGAGCGCGAGAGTGAATCCAAGCCGGTCTGTGTGGCCGAGGCGGTATTCCGGCGTTATTGAGCCAACGCACTAATGAATTTAAAAAAGCGGCTGCAGATTTGATTCTGCAGCCGCTTTTTGCATTTTAATCGCGCACCTTGCCGCGCATGCTTTTGACGTGGCCGCGTTGGGTTTTGACTTCCAGCCGTTTGGTTTGCGAGCTACGGCTTGGCTTGGTTGGCCGGCGCAACTTCGGCACCAATGCCACGCTGGCGATTAATGCATTGAGCTTCTGTAGCGCGTCCGCGCGATTTTTATCCTGACTCCGATGTACCTGCGATTTGATGACGATCACGCCATCTTTGGTGATGCGTTGATCGCGCAAATCAAGCAAGCGCTGCTTGATTTGTTCCGGTAAGGAAGA
>DATMOE010000380.1:0-2521 GCA_035568435.1 Herbaspirillum sp.
GGCAATAACGAAATGACCCGCATCCATACTGAACTGACCGAAAAAATCCGCATCGTGCGGCGGCTCGATTTCCTGAAGAAGAACCGTGTTCTGGCTACGTACCAGGAGCACGGCAAGATATTGGAAATGATTGCGCGCAGCCGCTTGACCGAAGCGCAAACGCTATTAAGCGCGCACATCACGCAAAGCCGGCTTGAAGTCCGCAAAATTACGCTTTGGATGATGGCGGAAGCGCGGCAGCAGCAGTTGGATGCGGAGAATGAGGCGGCGCCGGCTTCGTAGCGCCAATACGACTCAGCTACTCAGGTCGAGATACAGTTACGCACGGCTATGCACACACTTACCCGCAGCGTAAGTAGCAGCAATGACGCGATCGTCGGCCAGCATGGCCAGCGCAAACAAGCGTTCTTCCAGATTGCTACAAGCGACGCTGCGGCGCGCCAGCAGCGGCGTGGCCTGCGGATCGAGGACGATAAAGTCCGCTTCGCGACCCGGCTGAAAACTGCCGATCTTGTCTTCCAGATGCAGCGCGCGGGCGCCGGCCAGCGTGGCCATGTAAAACAGGCGCGTGCCGCTCAAATGCATGCCGCTCATGCGCGCCGCTTTGTAGGCCTCGTTCATCGTCTGCAGCATCGAAAAGCTGGTGCCGCCGCCGACATCGGTGGCCAGCGCCATCGGCAGGCGCGCCGCATCGGCCGCGCCGAAATCGAACAGGCCGCTGCCCAGAAATAGATTGGAGGTCGGGCAAATTGCCGCTGCTGCGCCGGCTTGCGCCATGCGGATGCGGTCGTCATCGTCGAGCCAGATACAGTGCCCATACAGGGCGCGTTTGCGCAGCAGGCCGTAATGATCGTACACGTCCAGATAGCTGCGTCGATCTGGAAACAGCGATTGAACCCACGCCACTTCGGCCCGGTTTTCCGCCAGATGCGTTTGAATGAAGGCATCTGGATGGCGTGCCGCGAGTTGGCCCGCCAGTTGCAATTGTTCAGGAGTGGAGGTTGGCGCAAAGCGCACGGTGATCGCATAACTCTGGCGGCCATTGCCGTGCCAGCGTTGCAGTAGCTCTTCGCTGTCGCGTATTCCCTGTTCGGCAGTGTCCAGTAGAAACGGCGGCGCATTGCGGTCCATCAGGCACTTACCGGCGATCATGCGCAGGTTGCGGGCCGCGCTTTGCGTGAAAAAAGCATCGACCGATTCCGGGTGTACGGTGCAATAGACCGCTGCGGTCGTGGTGCCGTTGCGGAGCAATTCTTCCAGGAAAAAGCCGGCGACTTCTTCGCCGTAAGCGCGTTCGCCAAATGGCCGTTCGGCCGGGAAAGTATAGGTATTGAGCCAGGGCAGCAAGCCTTCGGCCGGCGAGCCGATCATGTCTGTTTGCGGATAGTGGATGTGGCTATCGATGAAGCCCGGCATGATGATTTTGCCGCGCAGATCCTGGGTTGTCTGGGCTGCAAGCAAGGCTGCCAGATCGCTGTCGCCGCTGAGTGTGCGGTAATCGCCGGCGGCGCGTATGTGGCCGTTTTCAACCACCAGCAAACCATCTTCATGCCAGCGCACCGCTGCTTCGTCATAGGTTGGATCGGCGATGAAATGGAGGATGGCGGCGCGATAGGCTTGTAAATCGGTAGACAAATAAAGCTCCTTATTCGGTGATGGCGCTTTGCACGGCGACAAAATCGTCGAGCTGTTGTAGTAGCGCATTCCTTGATGAAAGCGGCAAAAAAGCGGCGTTAAATCCGTTGCGGGACAATTGCACCAATTGTTGCCTGTTCAGCGCCAGGGCTTCGGCGACCGCGATGAAATTGGCGTTCATATAGCCGCCGAAATAGGCCGGGTCGTCCGAATTGACGGTCACGGCCAAACCTGCTTGCAAAAGCCGTGCCAGATTATGTTGCCGCATATCGCTGACCACGCACAGCTTCAGATTCGATAAGGGGCAGACGGTCAGCGGGATTTGGTCGCGTGCCAGGCGTTGCATCAATGCCGGGTCTTCTTCGCTGCGCACACCGTGATCGATCCGTTCCACGTGCAGCACATCGAGCGCAGCGCTGACATAGGCGGCCGGGCCTTCTTCGCCGGCGTGCGCCACCAGATGGAAGCCCAGTTCGCGGCAACGGGCAAATACCTTGGCGAACTTCTCCGGCGGATTGCCGCGTTCGGCGGAATCGAGGCCGATGCCGCACCACACATCGGCATATTGCGCGCGCAAGGGCAGGGCGGCCGCCAGTGTTGCAAAGGCGTCGTCTTCTGGTAAATGGCGTAGAAAAGACATAATCATCGCGCTGCTGAAACCGTCGGCATTGGCTTCGCGCAAGGCGCGGGCGATGCCGGCGAATACGATGTCGATGGCGATGCCGCGGCCGGTATGGGTTTGCGGATCGAAGAAAATTTCGGCATGCAGCACCCGGTCGGCGCGGGCGCGCGCGATATAGGCGGCCGTCATTTCATAAAAATCCTGTTCGGTCTGCAATACGGCCGCCCCGGCGTAATACAGATCCAGAAATGATTGCAAATCGGA
>DATMOE010000381.1:0-13921 GCA_035568435.1 Herbaspirillum sp.
CGAAGCCGTTGCCTGAATAAATGTCGATGGTATTGGTCCCCATCGAGCTGATTTGCTGCAGGATTTTCCGGCGCGATCCCTCGCCCAGCGCGACCACGGAAACCACTGAGGCGATGCCGATGATGATGCCGAGCATGGTCAGGAAGGTGCGCAGACGGTGCGCGTTCATTGCCAGCAGCGACATGCGGAATGCTTCTTGAAAGCGGTCCCATTCGGCCTGCCATTTTTTTTGATTGCGCGCGGGGCGCAATGGCGGCGCACTGTGGTGCTGGGCGTTCGGATTGTTCGAATGATCGGTGGCGCGATCGGCGATGATTTCCCCGTCGCTGATTTCGATGATGCGCTGGGCATGTTCGGCCACGTGCATATCGTGCGTGACGATGATGATGGTATGTCCTTCGGCATGCAATTCTTTGAGAATCGTCATGACTTCGGCGCCGCTGTGGGTGTCCAGCGCGCCGGTCGGTTCGTCGGCCAGGATGACGCCGCCACCATTCATCAGTGCCCGCGCAATACTGACGCGCTGCTGCTGCCCGCCCGACAATTGCCCCGGTTTGTAGCGCATGCGATCGGCCAGGCCGAGCCGGGTCAACAAAGCCGCTGCGCGCTCGCTGCGGGCGGGTTTTTCCTTGCCCGCATAAACCGCCGGCATTTCGACATTGCCCTGCGCGCTCAAGTCAGGCAGCAAGTGATAACGCTGGAAAATAAAACCGAAATGTTCGCGCCGCAATTGCGCCAGTGCGTCCGGTTCCAGGATGCCGGTGGCGCGGCCGGCGACGCTGTAGCTGCCCTCGGTGGGGCGGTCCAGACAGCCCAGAATATTCATCAGCGTCGATTTGCCGGAGCCGGAAGCGCCGACGATGGCCACCATCTCGCCGGCGTGGATGGATAGATTGATCTCTTTGAGCACGGTGACGCTTTGCCCGCCGGCGGGGAAGGCACGGCTGAGATTTTTTAATTCGAGTAAAGGCTGGCGCGTTTGCATTGTTTGCATCGTTCGCCGCTAGAAGCTGATGCTCGCAGACGATCGGAAGCCGGTGTCTTCGCCGGCATCCCCGGTGATGACTTTTTCGCCGGCAGCCAGCCCTTCCAGCACCTCTGCATTGGCGGTGGTGTGGAGTCCGATCTTGATCTTGCGGGTTTCAGCCTTGCCATCATTGGCCAGCACGCGCACCGTATAGCGGCCGTCCGGGTCGCGTTTGCCGAGTGCGGTGGCCGGAATCAGAATCGCCTGTTTGACTTCGTTGAGGACAATATGGACTTGCGCGGTCATGGCTATGCGCAGCTTGCCATCCTGATTGGGCATGTCCAGCAAGCCGTTGTAATAGATGGCGGCGGCGGTGGCGCCGCTGCCGGCGCTGCTGCTGGCGGTCTCGTCTTGCAAAATGCTATCGGGCGCGGGTTCGATGGCGCGCAGCGTGGTGTTATAGCGGTGATCCGGTTCGCCCAGAATCGTGAAGAACACCTTTTGCCCGGCTTTGACTTTGGTGACGTCCGCTTCGGAAATCTGCGTCTTGATGGTGATCGTATCCATGCGCGCCAGTTTGATAATGGTCGGCGTGGCTTGATTGGCATTCACCGTTTGCCCTTGCTGGGCCACCACCGCCACTACCACGCCGTCCATGGGGGCTAGGATTTTGGCGTAGTTGAGCGTGACTTTGGCGGTGTCGACGGCAATCGTGCTTTTGCCGATCTGGGCACTCAGCGCGGTGACGTTGGCGTGGTTGCTGTGCATGGCGGCTTCCGCCAGCTCATAGTCTTCGCGCGAACTGGCGTCCTGCGCAAACATGGTTTGCTGGCGCTGAAATGCCAGTTCTGCCTGCTGTGCGGTAGCTTGGGCAGCGCGTAATTGGGCCCGGATATTGGCCAGATCGGCTTGCGCGCTGCGCAAGGCATTGTGCTGCGTCATGGCATCGATTTCGGCAATCAACTGCCCCTGTTTTACTCGCTCGCCGAGCGCAACGTGCAAGACTTTGATTTGCCCCGAAGCCTGCGCGCCGACGCTGATTTGCTTGAAGGCCTTGACGGTGCCGGTGGCCAGTACCGTGTCCTGCAGATCGCCGACGGTGGCTGCTGCGCTCAGATAGAGCGGGGCGGCAGGCGAGGGAAAGAAAACTATTTTGGCGCCGGCTGCAGCGGTGATGAGGAGTGCGGCCAGTAATGCGTATTTAAGCGCGTATTTAAGCAGTTTGTTTTTGGGAAGCATGCGCAGTCTTGGTCTGTTGACATTGAGATGTGTGGAGACTGTAGCGCTGCTTGCGGCCCGCATGCTTGCTGCCTGCCGCTTTGTGAATTTGAAATTACAGAATTATGTGCCGTCGTCAGGGCGACGACGGGGGCTACGGTGTGACCGGTTTCAGTACGCTCGAAGGCGCATAGGGGCTGGGGATGGCGCCGATCAATTTCACCATGTCGATGCTGTTATTGAACAGACGATCAAGCGGCGTGATTATGTAGGGCAAGGAGAGGGCGATCATAATAAAGCCGACCGACAGCGTGATCGGGAAACCGATACCGAACAGATTGAGTTGCGGCGCAGCGCGGCTGAGCACGCCGAGCGCCATGTTGGTGAGCAGCAGCACACCGAGAATCGGCATCGATAATTGCAGGCCCATGCGGAAAATGCTAGCGCCCCAGAGCACCAATTGATGCACCCCTTCGGTGCCCATCGGGTGCGCGCTGATCGGCAGTGTGACAAAGCTTTCCGATAGCGTGGCGAGCAACACCAGATGGCCGTTGACCGACAGAAAAATCAGCGTGGCCAGCAAACTGTAAAACTGGCTGATGACCGCGGTCTGGCCCTGGGAAGTGGGGTCGAAGAAGGCGGCGAAACTCAAGCCCATGGTGGCGCTGACGATACTTCCCGCCATTTCCACGGCGGTAAATGCCATGCTCATTACCGTTCCCATCGCCACGCCGGTGATCAGTTCCTGGACCACGATCAGCAAGCCCGGCAAAGACATCGGATCGAGCGCCGGCAGGGCGGGCACGTTGGGCGAGATCAGTACGGCGATAAAAATACCCAGCATCAATTTGACGCGCATCGGCACCATCGCATTGCTGAAGGGCGGGGCGACCGCAATGACGCCGAGGATACGGGTCAGCGGCCAAATGAACGCGGCGACCCAGGTATAAAGCTGGGCGGAGGTGACGCTGATCATGAATTAAGTTTGGTAGAAGGCGATGATGCAGTACGCTGCTGCGCTTACTGCACCATCGCCGGAATGCCGGCAAACATTTTGTGCATGTAATCGACGATGACCGACAATACCCAGGGCCCCGATATGATCAGGGCCATGAATACCCCGAGCAATTTCGGAATGAACGATAGCGTGGCTTCGTTGATCTGGGTGGCGGCCTGAAAAATACTCACGCACAGACCGACCACCAGTGAGGTCAGCAGCATCGGCGCGGCGATCATCAGGGTGACTTGCATCGCCTCGCGGCCTAGTGTCATTACGCTTTCAGGTGTCATGGTATGGAGCTCCTAATAAAAACTTTGCGCCAGCGAACCGATCAGCAATTGCCAGCCGTCCACCAGCACGAAGAGCATCAGTTTGAACGGTAGCGAAACGATCGCCGGCGACATCATCATCATCCCCATCGACATCAGGATACTGGCGATCACCATGTCGATAATCAGGAACGGAATAAAAATGGCGAAGCTGATCTGGAATGCGGTTTTCAATTCGCTGGTGATAAAGGCCGGCACCAGCACCCGCAGCGGCACGTCTTCAGGGCCTTGCAGCGGGGGAGTGTTGGACATCTTGACATATAAGGCCAGATCCGCTTCCCGGGTCTGCTTGAGCATGAATTGCTTGAGCGGCACGGAGCCTTTGTCGAGCGCCTCCACGATGCCGATCTTGTTGTCCGAAAACGGTTTATAGGCATCGACGTAGATACGATCGAAGACCGGCCCCATGATAAATACCGTCAGAAATAACGCCATGGCGACAATCACCTGATTCGGCGGGGTCATCGTCGTGCCGAGCGCTTGGCGCAGCAGCGATAGGACGATCACGATGCGGGTAAAACTGGTCATCAACAACAGCGCTGCCGGCAGGAATGTCAGCGATGTCATGAAGATCAGCGTTTCCAGCGTCAGGTCGTAGCGCTGACCGCCGCCCGGTATCGGGGTGCTGGTGAGTGCCGGCAAGCCTTGTTGGGCGTGCGCGGCGAGAGGCAGTATCAATGCGATGAGCGGCAGTAACAGTAACAGGCGCTCGATATGTTGATTGCGGCGAATGCGATTGCCTGGGGCTTTGAATGCAGTTGCAGGCGTAGGCGTATTAGCGGGGACCATTGCGTTTTTCAATTGTTTGCTTCATCCACGAGGCGAAGTTTTTGGCCAGAGGTGGGGTGTTGACTGGAACGGATTCCTGTTTGGACATGGTCGACAATGCAGTGACCCGGCCAGGGGCGACGCCGACCACGATCCATTGATCGCCGACTTCGACGACGACGATGCGTTCGCGATTACCGACACTGACGCCGCCGACCACTTTGGCGGCAGCCGAGGCGTTCATGGCAGGGGCCAGACCGGAGCGCTTGAACAGCCAGGCCAGGCAAACGATGAGTCCCAGCACCAGCGCCAGGCCGAACAGCATCGATAGCGAACTGGAGCCGGCCGAAGGCACCGGCGGGCTGCTGGCGATGGTATGGAGTGCATTGGCGGTTTTTGGCGCGCTGGCCGTGGCAGTAGTCGCGGTGTCGGCGAGCGCCAGCGCCGGCCACGCCGACGCCAACAATAAGGCAAATCGCTTCATCGATTCAGTTTGCGGATGCGTTCTGCCGGCGTGATGATATCGGTCAGGCGAATACCGAATTTGTCGTTGACGACCACCACTTCGCCTTGTGCAATCAGGCAGCCGTTGACCAGCACATCCATCGGTTCGCCGGCCATGCCGTCCAGCTCGACCACCGAACCTTGCGCCAGTTGCAGCAGGTTCTTGATCGCAATTTTGGTGCGCCCCAGTTCAACCGTTAGCTGGACCGGGATATCGAGAATGAAATCGATATCGTTGGGCGTGTTGGTTTTCATATCCAGACCGGACAGGTCTTTGAATACCGTCGCTTTTGCGACCGTGGCAACCAGCGGATCTGCTTCAACGGTTTGGTTTTTTTTCTGTTTGGCTTCAGCTTCCGCTTGTTCGGCGATCGCCGCGCCCCATGGGTCGTCGTCTTCTATTGCTGTGTCGTCGACTGTATTGTCAGCCATGCTGATCTCCTTGCGTGAATTCGTTCACTATGTCGTTTTGCGTAATGGATAACAGCTTTTCAACACGCAATGCGTATTGGCCGTTCAACTGCCCGTAGCTGCAATCCATCACCGGCACACCGTCTACTTGTGCGATGACAGAGGGGGTGGTGGCCAATGGAATGACATCGCCGACCTGCATATTTAAAATATCCGTAAAGGTGGCGCGCGCAGTGCCGAAATTGGCAATGATTTCCACTTCGGCGGTCTGAATCTGTTGTTTCATCAAACGTATCCAGCGCTTGTCGACTTCCAGCGTTTCGCCTTGCAGGCTGCTGGTGAGCCGGTCGCGCACCGGTTCGATCATCGAATAGGGCGTGCAGATATGCAATTCGCCGCTGACCGGCCCCAGTTCCAGCGTAAACGTGGTTGAAACCACCACTTCGTTGGGGGTGGCGATGTTGGCGAACTGGGTATTCATTTCAGAGCGGATATATTCGAATTCGATCGGATAAATCGGCTCCCACGACTTGGCGTATTGTTCAAAAACAATTTCCAGCACACGCATGATGATGCGGTGTTCGGTCGGTGTGAATTCGCGGCCTTCGATGCGGGTATGAAAGCGTCCGTCGCCGCCGAACATATTATCGACCAGCAGAAATACCAGTTGGGGATCGAGCACCACCAGCCCAATACCGCGCAGCGGTTTGAGGTGCACCAGATTCAGGTTGGTCGGCACCACCAGATTACGGATGAATTCACTGTATTTGGATACTTTGACCGGTCCGACCGAGATTTCCGCGGTACGGTGCAGGAAATTGAACAGGCCGATGCGAAACAGGCGCGCGAAGCGTTCGTTGATGATTTCCAGCGTCGGCATACGGCCGCGGACGATACGCTCCTGGGTCGCCAGGTTATAAGTGCGTACCGTGCCGGGCGCGTCCTCTGCCGGACGGTCGTCATCGCTATCCCCGGTGACGCCCTTGAGGAGCGCGTCTACTTCTTCCTGAGAGAGAAAGTGTTCTGTCATGATCGATTTACTGCTGCTGAATCACGAATGAGGTAAAAAATACATCGGACACTTGTTGTGGTTTGCCGTTAGGCGTAAATGGCTGATTGAGCGAGGCGATGATTTCTTGGATCAATTTCTTTTTACCGTCCACGGACACTAATTCCGACGCTTTTTTACTGGAAAGCGCGAGCAGCAATCTGCTGCGCACCAGCGGCATGAATGTTTTGAGGGCGTCTGCCGTGTCGGCGTCGTTGACTTGCAAGGTGAGCGCGACCTGCAGGAACTGATCGCCGTTTTCCTGCTGCAGATTGACGACATACGGTTCGATGCTGACGAACAAGGGCACCGCTGACGGCGTGGCAGCCCCAGCGTGGTTTGCATCCGGGGCGGCCTTCTTGGCGAGCATGAAATAAGCGGCCGCGCCACCGGCGATCATCAGCAGCAGCACGCCGGCAATAATGGCAATAATCAACACTTTCTTTGATTTTTTTGGCGCTTCTGCCGGCTCGGCTCCCTTTACGGCCGGCTTCGCAGTTTTAGAACTTGTTGCCATTGATTGATATCCCTCTTCTTTGTTCTAGCTTGCGTCTAATTCCAGGTTGCTGCAGTTTCCGAATGTCTATCAGACGAAGGTATCGACCAAGCCTTGGCCGCTGCTGCTGCCGGCAGCAGGTGTAATGGCCACGGAAGAGAGGGCGATGCCGCCGTCGCTTTGGCCGCCGCCATTGCTGCCATTACCGCCGCGGCTGCCGCTATTGCTGCTGCTCTGCGGCTGATTAAAGGCTTGCTGATTCTGGTTCGGCATACCGGTGCTGACGTTGGCTTGTCCCAGTTGGATGCCGGCCTGATCCATCATTTCGCGCAGTTTCGGCATCGCCGCTTCCAGCGCTTGCTTGACTTCGGGATTGGCGGCGATAAAGGTGGCGTCGGCCTGGTTTTTAGTGACGTTGATGGTCACTTGCATCGGGCCCAGATCGCGTGGATTCAGCGTGAGGGTAGCGCTTTGCTGGCCATTGCTGCTCATCCAGACAACCTTCTGGCCGAGTGCAGAATTCCAATCGGTGGTGCCGACCGCCGGCGTCAATTTGTCGCCGGCTGCTGCCGCCGCGGCCGATTGTGGCGCAGTACCGGCAACCTGCAGCGCCGGGTTGAACATGGCGTTATTGTTCGGCGCCGTAGCGGTGGTGCTCAGTGTTTGCAGATCGGGGCCGGCTTTGGCGTTGAGCGCAGCCGGGGCTGCATTGGCGCCGGCTGCGGCGACAGCTTGCGCCGCCGTAGCGTCGGCCTTGCCGCTGGCGACGTCCTTGACGGCGGTTTGACCCAGGGCCGCAGGGTTGTTGGCGGCGTTGGTGTCGGCCGGGGTTATGGAATCTGTCGCCGGGGTCTTGCCGTCGGCGCCTGCTTTGGCATTCCATGCGTCGGGCAGCGTGGTCTTGGAAGATTTTCCGTTGACATCGATCGCGTCATTCGCACCCGCACCTTTGCCACCACCCTTGCCGCCGTTCGCGACCAGTTGGGCAGTCAGCGGAACCGCCACCGGCAGCGCCTGCGTGGCGGCTGCTTGTTGCTGCGGCGTCACCTTGGCCTGGCTGGCCGCAACCAGCGCCAGCAGATCGGAAGAGGTTTTGTCGGCAGCGCTGGCGTCGGCAGTTTGCTTGTCGGTTTTGGTTTTGTCAGCGGTTTTGTCGGCGGTTTTGGCAGTGGCCGGCGCAGCAGTGCTGCTGGTGCTGGCCTGGCTGTTTTGCGCATCTTGGGTGCTTTGCGCGTTATCGGTGCTTTGATTATTTTGCGCGCTCGGTACGTTCGGCGCGCTTGGCGCGTTCTGCGTACTCGGCGCACTCGGCACGTTCGGCGCACTCGGCGTATTTTGAGAATTCTGGTTCGATTGGACCTGGTTGGCCAAAGTCTGCGTGAATGACGGTTGTGCCGATTGATCCGACGGCAACGGGACGGCCTGGAAGCTCGGGATCGACAGTGTGGCCGGGGAGATCGGCGTCGTGTTCAGATTTGGCTGTAAGGAATTCATTTAGTCCACCGTCAATTTTGTTTGTTGTAGTACGTCATGCGTGATGCTTGTTCGTCGCTTTGCTTCTGGTCGCGTTTGCCGGCCTGCACGAGTGCTGCATTTTTGGCGCGGGCGGCAAGCGTATCGTAGGATAAACGCTTGCGTTCGCATGCCTGCCATGCCGTTTTTGCTTCATCGATACGCCCTTGCGCCAGCTTGACGACGTCCTGTTGTCCGGCGAGAACATTGTCGATTTTCTCTATGAACAACTGAAAATTCCGATAAGCCGTTGCGCTCAAGCCGCGCGTTAAATTCTGTTCGAACCGCACCGCATATTCATCCCGATACTGCAGCAGCATGTCCAGCTTCTGTTGCGCCTCGTCCCTGATGCGGACACAGCGCCCCAGATGTTTGGTCGCCGCGTCGCTGTCTTTGGTCGCCAGCTCAATGAGCGTATCTAATGCAGTAGGGGTAGCCATGCTCGATGATTATATTTTGAAATGGCGCGGCCGATCACTCGAATAGAGAGGTAAGTTGCCCCAAGCTCTCGGACACATCGACCCTTTCGTTAATGCCTTGTTGCAAAAAAGCTTCGATTTTTGGGTAGAGGCGGATCGCCTGGTCGAGCACCGGATCGCTGCCCGCGCTGTAGGCGCCGACGTTGATCAGGTCGCGATTGCGTTGATAACGCGAATATAGCTGCTTGAGCTGGCGCGTCAATTGCTGGTGTTCCGGCGAGGTAATGCTGTGCATGGCCCGGCTGATCGATTGTTCGATGTCGATCGCAGGGTAGTGGCCGCTTTCGGCCAAGGCGCGTTCGAGCACGATATGGCCGTCCAGAATCGCCCGCGCCGAGTCGGCAATGGGGTCTTGTTGGTCGTCGCCCTCGGTTAAAACGGTATAAAACGCGGTAATCGAGCCGCTGCCTTCGCGGCCGTTGCCGGCACGCTCCACCAGTATCGGCAGTTTGGCAAATACCGAGGGCGGATAGCCTTTGGTGGCGGGCGGCTCGCCGATGGCCAGCGCGATTTCGCGCTGCGCCATGGCATAACGGGTCAGTGAATCCATGATCAGCAATACATGTTTGCCTTCATTGCGGAAATGTTCGGCGATGGCCGTCGCGTAGGCAGCGCCCTGCAGCCGCATCAGCGGCGGGGTGTCGGCCGGCGCGGCCACCACGACCGAGCGCGCGAGCCCTTCGGCGCCCAGAATCTGTTCGATGAATTCCTTGACTTCGCGGCCCCGTTCGCCGATCAGACCGACTACGATGACGTCGGCGGTGGTGTAGCGGGCCATCATGCCCAGCAACACGCTCTTGCCGACGCCGGAGCCGGCGAACAGCCCCATGCGCTGGCCGCGACCGACGGTCAGCATGCTGTTGATGGTGCGTACGCCGACATCCAGGATGTCGACAATCGGTGCGCGCGCGAGCGGATTGGAGGCGCGCACGCTGAGCGGGGCCGAATGTTCGGTGTGCAGCGGGCCCAGGGTGTCGAGTGGGCGGCCGGCGCCGTCCAGCACGCGGCCCAGTAATTCAGGCCCGACCGGCAGCCGCCGGCTCTGGTCGGCGGCGCGGCGTTCGCCGGCGTGCAGGCTGGGGCCGGTGCGCGGCGGCGCTTTGGCGATGTCCACCGGGAACACCGGCGTGCCGGGAACGATGCCTTCGACGTCGCTTTGCGGCATTAAAAACAAGCGGTCATTTTGAAAGCCCACCACTTCGGCTTCGATCAGTTTGCCGTTCGGCAGTGGCACCGAGCAGGGGCTGCCGACGGCTAGTTTGAGGCCGACCGCTTCCATCACCAGGCCGGCTACGCGGGTGACCCGGCCGCAGATTTGCACGGAGTCGGCCATCGCCACCAGTTCCTTGCAGTTGTGCAGGTACGCTTGCCAGTGGCCGGTATGGGAGGGGACGGGGGAAATCATGTCATGTGCCGGGCGTGAGCCAGTCGGATTCTTTGCTGAGCGAGGCGGCGATACGGCGCCAGCGGGTCGCGCTGCTGCCGTCGATCAGGTTGACGGCGTTGTCGACGCGGCAACTGCCGCGTTCGATCTCTTCGTTGGCGGCGATCAGCCAGCCGTTGGCGCTGAGGTCTTCGCCGATATGTTGGCGCACCAGTTCGGCGTCGGCGGGATGCAGGCTCAGCGTGGCCGGCAATTGCAGGCCGGGCAGGGCGTGCATGGTGGCGCTGACGATCGGCAAGACCAGTTCCGGGCGGATCGGCAAGGCCGTTTTGAGCATGGCTTTGGCGATGTCCAAGGCGAGGTCGAGCAATTGCGGTGCGATCGCTTCGCCGCTGGCGGCAACCTCGGTGGCGAAACTGACGGCGATTTCGCGCAGTTGCTGCAACACGACGGTATTGTCTAGCATGCCTGCTTCAAAGGCGGTGCGGGCGCCGGCTGCGTAGCCGGCGTCGTGCCCTTGCTTCAAGCCCGCGGCATAGGCTTCTTCATGGGCTTGGGCGCGGATGGCCGCTAGTTCTTCTTCGCTGACGAGCGGCTCGGGAATCGTTTCTGCAAGCTCGATTTCCGGGACGTCCACACCGCGGCCCTGTTCGTCGAAGGACGCCATTTCCCAGCGCTGATAAGGCGTCATCAATTCTTTGGGGAGGCGTTTGGAATTCATGTCGCCAGGCGCCGTGAGCGGCGTTCAAATAGGGGGTTAAACGAACGCATCATCGCCTTTCGCGCCCAGCACGATTTCGCCTTCGTCGGCCAGGCGGCGCACGATTTGCAGAATCGCTTTTTGCTGGGCATCGACTTCGGACAGCCGCACCGGTCCTTTGGATTCCAGGTCTTCGCGCATCATTTCGGCCGCTCGCTGCGACATATTGCTGAAGATTTTTTCGCGCAGGTCCTGCGATGCGCCCTTGAGTGCAATGATCAGCGATTCCGACTGTACTTCGCGCAACAGCATTTGAATGCCGCGGCCGTCGATTTCGAGAATGTTTTCGAAGACGAACATTTCGTCCATGATCTTTTGCGCCATGTCTTCATCGTAGGCGCGCAGATTGTTCATCACGGAGGTTTCGATTTCGCCGCTCAGGAAGTTGAGAATTTCAGCCGCGGTGCGGATACCGCCCATTTGCTGTTTCTTCAGGCTTTCGTTACCGGTCAGCAGTTTGGTCAGCACATCGTTGAGTTCGCGCAAGGCGGCCGGCTGCACGCCGTCCAGTGTGGCGATCCGCAATACCACGTCGTTGCGCAGGCGCTCCGAAAAGGTATTGATGATGTCGCATGCGTGATAGCGCTCCAGGTGGACCAGAATGGTGGCGATAATTTGCGGGTGTTCATTGCGGATCAGTTCGCCCACCGATTGCGCATCCATCCATTTCAGGCTTTCGATGCCGCTGGCGTCGCGTCCGCCCAGAATGCGATTGAGCAGCGAGGAGGCTTTGTCGTCGCCCAGCGCTTTGGTCAGTACGCTGCGGATGTATTCGTCGGAGTCCAGGCCGAGCGATGAGGCGCGGCCGGATTTTTCCATGAATTCATCCAGCACTTCGGCCAGCAATTCGTTGCTGACCCCTTTGAGGGCCGTCATCGCCGCGCCCAGCTTCTGCACTTCGCGCGGGCCGAGATGCTTGAGTACTTCGGCCGCTTCATCCTCACCTAACGCAAGCATCAGGATGGCGCCTTTTTGAACGCCGTCGCTACTCATTGTTGACCCATCCTTTGATTACGCTGGCGACCAGTTTCGGATCGCGTTTGGCCATTGATTTGGCAATTTCCAGGGTTTCCTTGTACGACAGGACCGGGATGAAGTCCGGGTCGCCTTCGCCGGACAATTCCACGATGGCGTCTGGATCGTTGGCGATCCGTTCTTCCTCTTCTTGCGCCGCTTTTTTGGCGGCTGCTGCGGCTTCTGCTTCGGCCTTGGCTTTGGCGTCGCGTTCGGTTTTGCCGGTCAGTTTCCAGATGATCGGACGCAGCATGCGGAAGTACAGAATCATCAGAACAATGAAGAGCAGCAGGTATTTAGCGATCAGCAATGCCAGGGCGATCATGTTCGGTTGTTTCCACAACGGCTGGGCCACTTCTTCCGGTGCGCTGTCGAACAGCGTATTGACCACGTTGAGCGAATCGCCGCGGGCTTGGTTATAGCCCATTGCCTCACGCACCAGTTCGGTAATTTGCGTTTTTTCGGCGTCGGTCAGCGGTTTCATGCTCGACTGGCCGTTGGCGGCATAGACGCGTTTGTAATTGATCACCACGGCCACTGTCAGGCGCTTTACGCCGACCATCGGTTGTTGTACGTAGCTGACGGTTTTATCGACTTCGTAGTTGGTGGTCGTGTCTTTCTGCAGGGCCGATGAGGTGCCGGCCGGCACAGTGGCGACGGTCCCTGGCGGGTTTTGTGTCAGCGGTGCGGTGGCCGGTCCCGGCGGTTGATTGCTCAGCGCGCCCGGTATGCCGCTCGGGGCTGTGCTGCTGCCGTTGGAGGTTTCGGCGCTTTGCTGGCTGCGGATCGCAGCGGTGTTCGGCGCCTGGTTCGGCTTGTAGACTTCGGCCGCCTGTTCGGTGTGGGAGAAGTCGATATCGGCAGTGGCTTCGGCACGCACATTGCCCATGCCGACGATGGGGCTGATGATCGATTCTACGCGTTTGACGATGTCTTGCTGGACGTCCTGCACGTATTTCAGTTGGCTCGGATCGAGGCCGGAACTATTGGCTTTTTTGGCGTCCGATGAGAGCAGATTGCCGTTTTGATCGATGATGGTGACGTTTTTAGGCGGCAGTTCCGGCACGCTGCTGGCCACCAGATGCACGATCGCGCTGACTTGTTCGTTGTCGAGAATACGGCCGGAACGCAGGTTGAGGATGACGGACGCGGTCGGTTTTTGCTGCTCGCGCACGAATACGGAGGATTTCGGCAAGGCCAGATGGACGCGGGCGCCGGCCACGGAGTCCAGCGATTCGATCGAACGGGCCAGTTCGCCTTCCAGCGCGCGCTGAAAATTGACCTGTTCCAGGAATTGCGAAATACCGAGCTTTTGATTTTCCATCAGCTCGAAACCGACATTGCCGCCTTTTGGCAATCCTTGCGCAGCCAGTTTCAGGCGCGTTTCGTGCACCACCGTTTCAGGCACCAGAATGGCGGTGCCGCTATCGGAAAATTGATAGGGCACATTCATCTGTTGCAAAGATGCGACGATCGCACCGCCGTCACGATCGGAAAAGTTGGAAAAGAGGACGCGATACTCGACTTTCTGGCTCCACATCCAGATGCCGGCCATAATCGCAATCACGGCGGCCGCAGCGACCCCGAGTAAAATGCGTTGCCCTTGCTTCGATGCGAGGAATTCAGTGATGGGGTTCGGCGCCATGGGCGGGGGAGGCGTCACTGCCTCCGGCGTCTCAGTTTCCGGCGTTTTGTCCAATACGCCGTCGGCTACCGCCATGATGCTTCTCTCCGCAGACGACGGTAAATGTTGATTTGCTTCACTGATCCCTCGTTCCAAAATTATTTATAGCCGTATTCTGAATTGTCCGTTGTCGGGCCGGATTTAATCAGCCGAATAGAGTGATGATTCCATCGCTAATCAGCTCGTCCGGGAGGGGGTGGCGTGATAAATTAGACACGTCGGAATTGTGGCTGTCGTTGGTGTAATGCGTGGGTCGCAGCGCGAATTCAAGGGGAAAGAACGTGGAAACCGGGTCGGGCGGCATCAGCGGTGTAATCGACACCAGTAAAATCGAGGCCATGGTGGCG
>DATMOE010000382.1:0-7151 GCA_035568435.1 Herbaspirillum sp.
CAGTACAGAGTATTCAGTCAAGTTGAACGGCTCGCCTGAGCTGATCTCCGGGCTGAACGATTTACCGGTGCGCACCACCAACGGCGCGACGACTTATCTGCGCGATGTGGCCTATGTGCGCGACGGCTTTTCGCCGCAAACCAACATCGTCCGCCAGGACGGCAGTCGCGGTGTGCTGCTGTCGATCCTGAAAAACGGCGGCGCGTCCACGCTCGATATCGTCTCCAATCTGCGCGCTTTGCTGCCGATCGCGGTGCAGTCGCTGCCGGCGGATGTCAAGGTGACGCCGCTGTTCGATCAGTCGATATTCGTCAAGGCGGCGGTCAAGGGTGTGATCAGCGAAGCGCTGATCGCGGCGGGCCTGACGGCCGCGATGGTGCTGCTGTTTCTGGGGAACTGGCGCAGCACGGTGATTATTGCGCTGACCATTCCATTGTCGATTCTGGCATCGGTGCTGATCCTGTACGTGCTGGGCGAAACGCTGAATCTGATGACGCTTGGCGGCCTGGCGCTCTCGGTCGGTATTCTGGTCGACCAGGCCATTGTGACGATTGAAAATATCGAACGCCATCTGCATCTGGGCACGCCGCTCAATGATGCGATCCTGATCGGCGCCGGTGAAATCGGCGTGCCGGCATTCGTCTCCACCATCTGTATTTGTATTGTTTTCGTGCCGATGTTTTTCCTCTCCGGCGTGGCGCGTTTCCTGTTCGTGCCGTTGGCCGAAGCGGTCGTGTTCGCGATGCTGGCTTCTTATTTGTTGTCGCGCTCGCTGGTGCCCACGCTGGTCATGTTGCTCATGGGCGGCGTCGATCCGCATGCGGCGCAAGGCAAGTCGAGCCTGTTGCAACGGGTGTATCGCAGTTTCGATCAGCAATTCGAACGCGTGCGCCGCGCCTATACGCTGGCGCTGTCGTCGATGCTCGCCAAACGCAAGAGTTTCGTGTTGATGTTTCTCGGGTTTTGCGTGCTGTCCTGCCTGTTGTATCCGTTCCTGGGCCGCGATTTCTTCCCGAGTGTCGATGCCGGCCAGATTCGCCTGCACATGCGCACGCCTACTGGCACCCGCATTGAGGAAACCGCACGGCAGGCCGATCAGGTCGAGGCGGCAATCCGGCAATTGATTCCGGCCGATGAACTGGAAACCATTCTGGATAACCTCGGCGTGCCCAACAGCGGTATCAATCTGTCTTACAGCAACGCCGGCACCATCGGTACGATGGATGGTGAAATCTTGATGGCGCTGCGTGAAGGACATCGTCCGACGGCGGAACTGGTGTCACTGCTGCGCACCGAATTGCCCAAGAAATTTCCGGGTATTGAATTCTTTTTCCAGCCGGCCGATATCGTCACGCAGATTCTGAATTTCGGCCTGCCGGCCGCGATCGATGTGCAATTCAGCGGCGCCGATATGCAAGGCAATGCCCGGATGGCCGCGGAACTGGTCAAGCAGATTCGTCAGATTCCCGGCGCGGTCGATGCGCATGTGCATCAACGCTTGGATGGCCCGAGCCTGAGCATGCAGATGGATCGCTCGCGGCTGCAGCAGTTCGGCCTGAACGCGGCCAATGTCGGCCAGAACGTGCTGATTGCGCTGTCCGGCAGTTCGCAGACATCGCCGGCATTCTGGCTCAATCCGAAAAACGGCGTGGTTTATAGCGTGGTGACGCAGACGCCGCAGTACAAGGTCGATTCGCTCGACGCACTGCTCAATATGCCGGTCGGCACCTCTGCGCCGAGCGCCGGCAACGATCCCCAATTGCTGGGCAATCTGGTCGATGTGAAACCGGCCCGCGAGCCGGCGATCATCTCGCATTACAACATCAGGCCGGTGGTCGACGTCTACGTCAGCGTACAGGGAACCGATCTGGCCAATATCGCATCGAAGGTCAATGCGCTGGTAACGCAGATCCAACCCAAACTGGCGCGCGGCAATCAGGTCGTCATGCGGGGTCAGGTGGAGACCATGCAGTCATCGTTCATCGGCCTCGGTATCGGCCTGGTGATGGCGATCGTTCTGGTCTATCTGTTGATCGTGGTCAATTTCCAGTCGTGGATCGATGCCGCGATTATTATCGCGGCGCTGCCGGCGGCGCTGGCGGGCATTGCCTGGATGCTGTTCATTACCGCGACCACGCTCAGTGTGCCGGCATTGACCGGGGCCATCATGACCATGGGGGTGGCGACCGCCAACAGTATTCTGATCGTCTCTTTTGCGCGTGAGCGACGCGATCTCGGGGCCACGCCGCTGGCCGCTGCGCTGGAAGCCGGCGCGACCCGTATCCGGCCGGTGCTGATGACGGCGCTGGCGATGATTATCGGCATGATTCCGATGGCGCTCGGGCTGGGCGAAGGCGCAGAACAAAACGCGCCGCTGGGCCGCGCTGTGATCGGCGGCTTGCTGTTCGCCACGGTCTCGACACTCTTTTTCGTGCCGGTGTTGTATGCCGGTATTCATCAACGTCTTCATCAACGCGCTGCACGGCGGCATGCCGATCGCGCACCGGCCGGTCTGGCCGCGCCCCAGGAGGTTTGAAGCAATGTCGCAAGAAAGTCATTCCCAGCTCGCCATCCATCCGATCGATGCCAGTAATCCCGGGGAACTGCTGAAGCGCAAGCAGGTCGCCCGGCGCACCAAGCTGCTCGGCTTGATCATTCTGATTTTGTTGGCGCTGGGTGCGGCGCGCACCATCGTCAGCCGCGTCATCCACGCGCGTACGCTGGCAGAGGGCAGCCAGCAATTGGCCATGCAATACGTCAAGACGGCGATCGCCAAATCGCCGGATGCGGTGCAGATGCTGGCCTTGCCAGGCACCTTGCAAGGATTTGTGCAAGCGCCGATTGCGGCCCGCGCCAGCGGTTATTTGCGGCGCTGGTATAAGGATATCGGCAGCCGTGTGGAGAAGGGCGAGCTGCTGGCCGATATCGAAACACCGGAAATCGATCAGCAATTGACGCAGGCCGAAGCTGCGCGTCAGCAGGCCGCTTCCAGTCTGGAATTGGCGAAGAGTTCCATGGTGCGTTGGGAGGCTTTGCGCAAACGCGATGCGGTATCGCAACAGGAGCTCGATGAACGCCGCAGCGCCTCGGCGCAGGCCGACTCGAATCTGGCCGCTGCCGACGCCAATGTAGAGCGCTTGCGGCAGATGAGCAGTTTCAAACATGTGGTCGCGCCTTTTGCCGGCGTCGTTACGCGGCGTAACGTCGACGTCGGCGATCTGATCGATCCGGGTGCGGGCCGTCCGTTGTTCACGCTGACGCAAACCGATCCGTTGCGTGTCTATGTGAATGTGCCGCAATCGTATGCGCAACTGGTCATGCCGGGACAGTCGGTGGTGGTGACGCAATCCGAGCTGCGGGGTCAAAAGTTTCAGGGCAAGGTGGCGCGCACCGCCGCCTCGATCGATACCGTGACGCGCAGCATGCAAGTTGAGATTACATTGCCGAATTCGCAAGGCGTATTGATGCCGGGATCGTATGTGCAAGTGGTGCTGCCGCTGCCGGCTAGCGGCGTGCTGGTGGTGCCGACCAATGCATTATTGATCCGTCAGGAAGGCACTATGGTGGCGGTAGTGGATGCGCAGCATCGCGTGCATCTGAAGCAGGTTCAGGTCGGCCGCAATTTCGGTGAAACGGTGGAGATTTTGAATGGGGCCGCGCCTGCGGATCGCCTGGTGTTGAATCCTTCCGATTCGCTGGCCGAGGGCGATCAGGTGAACTGGGCGCCGGATGCGCCGGCAGCAGGAGCGGCGCCGACAGCGAGGTCGGCATCGTGAGTCTGCGGGGTATGCGGTGTCTACTGCCCGGGTTGATGCTGACCATTCTGGCCGGTTGCGCGGTTGGCCCGGATTACCATAAACCGGATCAGGCGCAAGATCAGGCGCCGGCAGCCTGGGCGGTGGAAGCGCCGTGGCGTGCCGGCGAGCCGGGCGATGCGTATGCCAAGGGTGCGTGGTGGGAACGCTTCGGCGATCCGGTACTGAGCCAATTGGAACAGCAGGCCTTGGTCAATAACCAGACGTTAGCGGCGGCGAATGCTCGCCTGCTGCAGGCGCGCGCCAATGTGACCGGCGTGGCCGCTGGACTATTGCCGCAAGTGGGTGTGGGTGCTCGCGCGGGCCGCTTGCAGATTTCTGGCGATCGCCCACTCACTAATTACAACGCGCCCAATTACTCGACGGTGCAGAGCGATTTTTCAGTAGGTATTGCTGTTAATTACGAAGCCGATTTATTCGGCAGAGTGCGGCGTTCGGTGGAAAGTGCGCGCGCGTTCGAGCAGCAATCCGTGGCCGATCTGGAAAATACCCGCTTGTTGCTGAGCGCAGACTTGGCCAGCAATTATTTCAGTTTGCGTCAGGCCGATAGTGAACTGCGCGTCGTGAATCGGTCGATCGACTTACAACGGCGTTCGCTGGAATTGGCCACTGCGCGCCATGAACTGGGCGTGACCTCGGGACTGGATGTTGCGCAGCAGGAGACATTGCTGGAGTCGACGCTGACGCAGCTCGATCTGTTGCGCCGCATCCGTGGCCAATACGAACATGCGATTGCAACATTGATCGGTACCCCGGCGCCGCTGTTTTCATTGCCTGTTAGCCAGGCCGAAGTGACGCCGCCGGCGGTGCCGCTAGGTCTGCCATCCGATATGCTGCAGCGCCGTCCCGATATCGCTTCGTCCGAGCGCGCCATGGCTGCGGCCAATGCGCAGATCGGCATTGCCAGCGCTGCGTACTATCCGAGCTTTATTCTTAATCCTACCTATGGTTTCGACAGTAATTCGATGACCACGCTGTTTAACGCGCCGAGTTTGTTGTGGTCGTTCGGGGTTTCGGTGTCGCAAACCTTATTCAGCGGCGGCCGTATCGGCGCCGGGGTCGATTTCGCCAAGGCCGGTTATCAGGGGACGGTGGCCATTTACCGGCGCACTGTGCTAACGGCATTGCAGGAAGTCCAAGACGGCATTACCGGCGTGGTCACGCTCGATAGTGCACTGGTGCAGACGCAGAAAGCCATCGTCAGCGCAAGACTGGCGGTCGATATTGCCAACGCTCGTTATGAAGACGGCGTGGCGATTTATCTGGAAGTGATTTCCGCGGAGCAAGCTTTGCTTAGTAATGAACGCCAACTGGCGCAATTGAACGGGCAACGATTGCTGGTTTCGGTGTTTTTGATCAAGGCGCTGGGCGGCGACTGGGGCGCTTAGAGCGATTGAACGCATCGCCTAAGCTGCCGCAATCCATGGGTTAGTGCGACTGCGCCGCTGCGGCAGTGCGTTGACGTTCGCCGAGTAATGCAATGAAGGCCTGGTTGAAAGCCGGGATATCGTCCGGTTTGCGCGAGGTGATCAGGTTCCCATCGCGCACCATTTCCCGGTCAACCCAAGTGCTGCCGGCGTTTCTGAAATCATCTTGCAGGCTAGGCCAGCTGGTGACAGTTCGTTCTTCGGCGATACCGGCCGAAATCAACAACCAGCCGCCATGACAGATCGCTGCAATCGGCTTATCGGCCGCATCGGCGGCCTGGACGAAGGCTCGGGCTTTAGGCACCATGCGCAGCGCATCGCCATTGACCACGCCGCCCGGCAGCAGTACTGCGTCGTAATCTTCCTGCCTGGCTGCATCGATCGATTTATCGACCTTTACCTTGGCGGCTTTATCGGTGTGCTGGAATCCCTGCACGCTGCCTTGCTTATCCGAAATCACATCCACCGTTGCGCCGGCTGCTTCCAATGCTTTTTTGGGTTCCAGTAATTCGGCTTGTTCAAATCCATCTGTTACCAGTAATGCAATTTTCATATTTTTTAGTTGATCGCTCATGATGTATCTCCTCTTAGAAAATAAAAATAGTAAGCCGGAGCACGGCTTACTTCTTGCTGGTCAAGCCTTGCCTTTGATGCCAGTCGGCCAGTGATTCCTTCGGAAATTGCTTGAATTGCCGATCTTTTTTACCGGCTAGTACTTCCACCCAAGGTGCTTTGTAATCGAGTAATAGATGGGTATGTTCGGGCGGTATCGGCAGCGGTGTATCGATCGCGCAAGCAAATGGATGAATCAGATCCGGCCATTCAGGGCTGAACAACCAGAGCGCGCTGCCGCAGCGCTTGCAGAAATGTCGTTGGGCGGTGCTGGTATGCACGCGCTTTTCGCCTTTGCGCTTGAGTTTTGCGTGATAAATACTGATCGCTTCGCCGCCGCGTATCTTTAGCGTGTTCGCAGCGCCGCCGATATTGATCGCGTAACCGCCGCCGCCCTGCGTCTTGCGACAGATTGAGCAATAGCAGCGCTGGTAGGGATAGGGCGTCGCGCTGGTCAGCGTGAAATGCACTGCGCCGCAGTGACAAGAGCCTTTCAGTTTCATGGATTTTGCGTTTTGTTGGATTGGACTGCATCAGCTTAGATGAGGCAGGACGGGGCCAATAGCAGCGAAAGCGGTAAATCGCTGTAGGAAACTATGACGGCCATGACAATAAATGGCTGCGTGCGATGGTTGGCGGCAACGTTTAAACTTGGCGGATGAATCTCGATTTATTTGAATCCGTGACAACGACCGAACCCGGCTGCGAAGCGCTGGGAGCGCGCGCTTTTGTGCTGCGCGGCTTCGCGTTGCCGTATGTGGAAGAATTGTTGCCGGCGCTGGAGGCTGTTTTGCAGGCGGCGCCGTTCCGGCATATGGTAACGCCTGGCGGTTTCAGGATGTCGGTCGGCTTGAGTAATTGCGGCGCATTGGGTTGGACATCGGATCGCCGCGGTTATCGTTATACCGAGATCGATCCCGAGAGCGGCCGTCCTTGGCCTGCGATGCCGGCGGTTTTTATGCGTCTGGCGCAGGCCGCGGCTGCGGCAGCCGGCTTTGCCGATTTCGTCCCCGATGCTTGCCTGATCAATCGTTATGAGCCCGGTGCCAAAATGTCGCTGCATCAGGATCGGGACGAGCACGATCTGGAGGCGCCGGTGGTCTCCATTTCGCTTGGCATTGCTGCGATATTTCAGTTTGGCGGCGATCGGCGTAGTGACAAGGCGCAGCGCGTGCCGCTGTTTCATGGCGATGTGGTGGTCTGGGGCGGGCCGGATCGTTTGCGCTATCACGGCGTGCTGCCGGTCAAGTCTGCACAGCATCGGCTGATGGGGGATTGCCGCATTAATATGACGTTT
>DATMOE010000383.1:0-2474 GCA_035568435.1 Herbaspirillum sp.
CACTGGGGCGTGGATCGCGCGCAATTGAATAAAGCCGTCTTTACGGCGCTTAAACCGGGCGCCATGTATATCATTGCCGACCACGCAGGCCGGCCCGGCACCGGTATCTCGGAATCGGGTACGCTGCACCGCATTGAAGAAAGCTTCCTGATTAAGGAAGTCCAGGCTGCGGGCTTTAAACTGGTGGATGAAGGCTATTTCATGCGCAATCCGTCCGATCCGCGCGACAAGAACACGCCTGAACCGCCGCAGCCAAAGGATGAATTCATCCTGAAATTCATCAAGCCATAAATAACCATAACAACACAAGGAATACGATGACTCGCAGCATTCTCGACGAAGCGCATATTCATCCAGCCATCCGACAGAGTATTTCGGACGCGCATGCCGACATCGTTGGCGAAGTACAGGCCGCCATCGCAAGTAATGCGGTGGTGGTGGTCGGCATGACGCAAAATCCTTTTCCCCGCAAAGCGTGCAAGGCGCTCGATGCGATCGGGGCGGCGTATAAATATCTGGAATACGGCAGTTATCTAAGCCAGTGGAAACGTCGCACCGCATTGAAAATGTGGACCGGCTGGTCGACTTTTCCGATGATATTCGTCAATGGCGCCTTGATCGGTGGGGCCAGCGATCTGCAACGTCTGATCGCTAGCGGGGAGTTCGCCGGCCTGATTGCCAAGGGAACATAAAGGCGACATAAGAGGCGCTATATTCGCCGTCTGAACCATCCTGCCAGCGATAGGCGGTCGCGCGTCGCCGGCAGGACTTCGTGCTGCATGTCGGCCGAAAGGAACAGTAAAAGCCGGCCGCCCAGCGGCGCAATATCTTCCGTACATTTACCCTGCGGATGCAGGCGCAGCGCACCGCCCTCTCCCGGCAACCAATTGTCATTGAGATAGATCACGGCCGATACGGTACGGCTGTCGTCGTCACGAAAACGATCCAGGTGTTTCAGATAGGCAGCGCCCGGCATGTAAAGGGCAAAGTGGCTTTCATATTCGTCCAGTCCCAAATACAAATTGCGGTTCAAGCTCACGCGCAAGGTTTCCATGATCAGCAGATAACGATCGCATGCCACCGATTGTCCTGCTTTCAGCCACGCTATCCGGTCGCCGCGAATGTCGGATCGCACTGCCTGCATCGCGCCGCGCCCGACACCGGCTGGCTTGAGCGCACCGGTGGCTGACAACAAGCCGCATTCGGCCGCCAGCGCCAGCGTCAAATCCGCAGGTAAAAAGCGTTTTTGCTGCGACCATCCATGCGCGGACAGATCGCCGGCAAGGGTTACTTGATTTGCCTCATGGGTAGGCGCAGTGGACATTAAATTAAGTCATCATTAAATGAACATTAAGGCTTGGGTTTGCCAAGCAGCGCAGCCATGTCGTCGAAGACGATTCGCATGTCCGACTCGCGTGCGAAATCGAGCGCGGTCATGCCGATATTGTTTTTCAGCGTCGCATCGGCGCCCTCATCGAGCAATAACTTCACCGTAGAGACATGCCCGCCGCGCGCCGCCATCATCAGCGGGGTGGTGCCGTTGGGCGACTCGGCATCGATATAGGCCGACTCGTCCAACAGGATCTTGACGATCTCATCGTTGCCGACGGTCGCTGCGTAATGCAGCGCTGTCCAGCCATGCTTATTGACTTCCGCTTCTTTGGCAATCAAGGCTTTGACGGCCGCAACGTTGCCTTTATACGCCGCAATCATCAGGGCGTTATCACCGTTCTTGGCGAGGACTTCCAGATCGATCGATGGCGCGTTCAGCAGCACATTGAATACTTTGGTCGAATCTTCGCGCAGCGCCAGGATCAGACCGCTCTCGCCGCGATTTCCTTCGACCAGATTCGGACTTAGTCCGCGTTGCAGCAACGCGCTTATCGTCGACGCATCATCATTTTTAACGGCCCTGAAAAAATCGCTCAACGAATCGGCGAACGCAGCACAAGGCGCCACCGCCGCCAGCAGCAGGCAAGTCAGCACAATAACGGTGCGCCGACGCGGAAGATGATCAGACAGGGATAGTTTCATAAGTAGACGGGCGCTCGATGTTGAATAGACGGAAAAAATTGGCGCTGGTATGTCCGGCAACTTCAGCCACCGGCACGCCACGCAAATCGGCAATAAATTCAGCGACATGCCTTACCAGGCCGGGTTCATTCATTTTGCCGCGATGCGGCACCGGCGCCAGATACGGCGAATCGGTTTCGATCAGCATGCGATCAAGCGGAATTTCACGAGCCACCGCTTGCAAGTCCTTGGCGCTCTTGAATGTCACAATGCCGGAAAAGGAAATATAAAATCCCAGCGCAATGGCGGCCTGCGCCACTTCCAGCGATTCGGTAAAACAGTGCATTACGCCACCCACGCCGCCGGCTTCCGGGCTGGCGCCTTCTTCCTGCATAATGCGGATGGTATCTTGCGCGGCCGAACGGGTATGGATGATCAGGGGCTTGGCCGTGGCGCGCGAA
>DATMOE010000384.1:0-2669 GCA_035568435.1 Herbaspirillum sp.
CTGAACGTAGTTGCGTGTTTCAGGAAACGGTGGAATTTGATTACCGTATTTCTGCACCGCGCCTTCGCCGGCGTTGTAGGAGGCGATCACCAGTTCCGGCTGCTGCGGGAACATTTTTTCGAGATCGCTCAGATAGTGCGCTGCCAGCCGGATGTTGATGGCGGGATCGGTCAATTTTTGATTGATGGAATGTTTTTTATCGGCTTGCAGGCCGTAACGTTCGGCGGTGGCCGGCATGACTTGCATCAGGCCGATCGCGCCCTTGGGCGATACCGCTGTCGGATTGAAGCCGGATTCGGCCGCCATGACCGCGTTCAATAGTGCCGGCTCCAGTTGGAATTCGGCAGCGGCGCGCTCGATCAGCGATTCGTATTTTTGGCGGCCCGGATGGTTGCTCAGGTAATGCAGCAGCGGATTGTTCGAATGTCCGGCATTGGGCAGGCCGAGGCGGCCGCGGCCGAGCGTGCGGGAGTCGAACGCGCCGTCGCCGCGCATGAGCAGTTTGTAGCGCCGGTCGAGCGCTTCGGTGGCGAAATGTGCATTGCCGTCGGCATCGAAATAGCCATAGATATCGGCGCGCGCGCTTGGGCTGGCGAAGCTCAGCGTCAAGCCGATGGCCAGGCTCAGCAAGGCCAGCCCGCAACCGCTGGAGACGCGGTGAAACACGCTACGGAACATACGCGGCGCGGTCACAGGTCTTGAGCGGTTGAGCGGCTTCATTTGATTGATCTCATCAGATATCGGCTTCGGCTTCATTGCCGTGTTCTTCGATCCAGGCGCGCCGTGCTGCAGCTTCGCCTTTGCCCATCAACATATTGAAACGCGCTTCCGAAGCGATCTGGTCGAATTCGCCCAGCGCAACCGGCAACAGGCGGCGGGTATCAGGATTCATGGTGGTTTCCCACAATTGTTCGGCATTCATTTCGCCCAGGCCTTTGAAGCGCGAAATGCTCCAGCCGCCGTCTTTAACGCCATCTTTGCGCAGCTTGTCTTCGGTGGCGATCAGTTCGCCATCGTCCAGTGCGTAAATTTTCTGGGCCGGTTTTTTGCCGCGCGCCGGCGCATCGACGCGATACAGCGGCGGGCGCGCAATGCAGATATGGCCGGTGGCAATGAGTTTCGGAAAATGTTTGAAGAACAGCGTCAACAGCAAAACCTGGATGTGCGAGCCGTCGACGTCTGCATCGGACAGGATGCAGATTTTGCCGTAGCGCAGGCTGCTCAGATCGGGATTGTCGTGAAAGCCGTGCGGATCGACGCCGATCGCCACCGCCATGTCGTGGATTTCATTGTTGGCGAAGAGACGGTCGGGTTCGGTTTCCCAGGAATTCAATACTTTGCCGCGCAAGGGCAGAATCGCCTGGAATTCTTTGTCGCGCCCCATCTTGGCCGAGCCGCCGGCGGAGTCGCCCTCGACCAGGAATAGTTCATTGCGGCTGATGTCGCTGGATTCGCAATCGGTCAGCTTGCCCGGTAATACGGCCACGCCGGAGGATTTTTTCTTTTCGATTTTTTGCGCCGAACGCAGCCGGCTTTGGGCTTGCTTGATGACCAGATCGGCCAGTTTTTTGCCGTATTCGACGTGTTGGTTCAGCCATAATTCCAGCGCCGGACGGCAATAGCCGGAAACCAGCCGCACTGCATCGCGCGAATTCAGCCGTTCCTTGATCTGGCCCTGGAATTGTGGATCGAGCACTTTGGCCGAGAGTACGAACGAGACCCGTGCAAAGACGTCTTCCGGCAACAGTTTGACGCCCTTGGGCAGCAGCGAATGCATTTCGACGAAACTTTTGACTGCGCCGAACAAGCCTTCGCGCAAACCCGATTCGTGGGTTCCGCCGGCCGAAGTTGGGATCAGATTGACATACGATTCGCGCACCGCATTGCCTTCTTCGGTCCAGGCCACGACCCAGGCCGCGCCTTCGCCTTCGGCAAAGCCATCGGCCTCGGCGCCGGCATATTGCTCGCCTTCGAACAAAGGGATCAGCGGATCTGCATGCGATGCCTGCGCCAGCGATTCCAGTAGATAACCGCGCAGGCCCTGGTCGTATTGCCATGTTTGTTGATCGCCGGTACGGGCGGTCACCAGCGTGACTTTGACGCCCGGCAGCAGCACCGCTTTGGAGCGCAGCAGGCGTTGCAGTTCAGCGGGTGAAATGACCGGTGAATCGAAATATTTCGGATCGGGCCAGACGGTGACGCGGGTGCCGTTTTTTTTGTCGTCCCGGCCGGCCTGGCGCGATACCAGCGGTTCCAGTACATCGCCGTTGGCGAACACTAATTTATGCACACCACGGCCTTGATCGTCTTTGCGCCAGACCTCGATTTCCAGACGGGTCGAAAGCGCATTGGTCACCGAGACGCCGACGCCGTGCAGACCGCCCGAGAAGGCGTAGGCGCCGCCTGCGCCTTTGTCGAATTTGCCGCCCGCATGCAGCCGGGTGAAGACGATTTCAACGGTCGGCACGTTTTCTTCGGGATGCAGGCCGACCGGAATGCCGCGCCCATCGTCTTCGACGGCGATGCTGCCGTCGGTATTGAGCGTGACGATGATATTTTGGGCGTAACCGCCTAATGCTTCATCGGAGGCATTGTCGATGACTTCCTGAATGATGTGCAGCGGATTCTCGGTACGGGTATACATGCCCGGGCGTTGTTTGACCGGTTCC
>DATMOE010000385.1:0-5401 GCA_035568435.1 Herbaspirillum sp.
CTACCTGGTCGGTTTTACTGCTCCGTTTGGCAGAAACAGCATTTTAGGTTCCTGGAATCGCAACAACGTCGCAAATATTTCCGGCGGGACAACGAATATGTATTCACTTGGTTATAAGTACGCGCTCTCAAAGAGGACTGACCTCTACGTCTACTCTGCCTATACGAGGAATGGCAGCGGCGTGCGTCTGAATGCTCTGGTAAACGGCCAAAGCGACTTGGAGACCTCAATCGGCATCCAGCATAGGTTCTAAGGATTTCGCGAGGCACCTTCGGGTGCCTCGGTCTGCGGACGCGACTGCGTGCCGATTTTAAACGTGAGGGGAATGAAACGGGTCTGGAAAACGGGCCGTTACCAGGGCCACGCTATACGTGAACCGATGCCGCTTTCCAGCGCACTTTGATGCAGCAATCTTGCTACCGTGAGATCTTGCAAGGCGAGACCTGTCATATCAAATACTGTGATGTCCTGCGCATCGCGTTGAAACTTTACTTTCTCTGTGAGTAGATCGCCAAGCTCTGTACAAGGCGTATCGGGACGCCATTGCGTTTCGCCGATCTGCCGTGCTTGTGCTGCGTCATCGACAAACAATTTCACGCGATCCAACAATCCCTCGGGCAGCTCTCTTTTTCCTTTCGTGTCTGCGCCTACGCAATTGATATGCGTGCCCGGCTGTACTGCCGCAGCATTAAATAGCGCGCCGCCGCCCGGCGTGGCCGTGATGATTATTTCGCTGCTTGAGACAGCATCGTCACGATCGGTCGCATGAACAATTTCGCATACGCCGGCGAACGCCGATTCAAAGCCGGTATCACGCTGATCGTCGTAGGTGACATAATTGATCTGGCGCAGTGAAGGCAGCATTTTCAATGCGAACGTCAGTTGTATGCGGGCCTGCACGCCGGTGCCGAAAATGCACAGCCTTTTGCAATTCGGTCGGGCCAGGTAGCGCAACCCCAGGCCACCCGCAGCGCCGGTGCGCACAGTCGTGATGGCATTGCCGTCGATCAGGCATATCGGCCGCCCCGTGGCGGGATCGATGAGCATAATGGTTGCTTGATGCGGCTCGCCGTTTCTGGCGCGGTTACTCGGCCAGAAACCTGCCGCTTTGAATCCGAGTAATCCTTCTGTTTGCACGTCGCCGGATTTGATACCGAAAATACCGCCGGTGGAAAGCGCTTCCCGCACCACGGGGAAAACACGTCCCTCTCCCTTGCTGTGCAAGGAAAATGCGTCGCGCACCGCTTGCAACACTTGATCCTGATCCAATAGTTGTTCGACCTGGTTTTTGTCCAGAAGAAGAAGTTGCGCGTTATTTGCCATCGCTATACACCGTTGCACGTGAGACACCAAGATATTGCGCGACAACTTCCATGGCGCGTCGCACATCCATCAAACCAGAATCCTTCAAGTCCTTCAGCAACTCCCTTCGATGCGGCGCTTTGAGTGCGCGCGGCGTGGTGGCCAAGCTCGCAGCGAATTGATCGATCCGGTTCCGAATGGCATCGGCGCCGCTAGGGTCGAGCGACTCCTTCATCGCCGCCTTCACGTCGGTCATGGCAAATTGATCCATGACCGCCTGCAAACTGCGAAAGATCGAAAGATCGACGTTCATGCACAAAGCGGCGATGTACTTGCCGCTGGAATCCTTGATCCCGATAGAAGTGCTTTTCGCCTGCCGTCCATCCGCAAAGTGGTTCGCATAGTTCGCGATAACCTGCGGGTATTCTGGATCCGCTATCCGCGCCAAGCCTAGTTCTGTGGCGGGATCGCCAGGCTGTCTGCCGGATAAATTATTTTGAATCATCAGCACGGCATGCTTGGGGTCCAGGAGGTCATGGACGACCACTTCGCAGAAAGGCGCGAACGTCTGCGCCAAGCCTGCCGCGATTTGTTTGGTCTGCTCTATTAAAGCTAGTTGCTCTTTGGTTTTGGTCATAATTTGGAAAGATTATCCAATATAAGACAAACCGTCAAGATAAATGCGGCGCCACGCTTGCGCTTTATAATACCGGCTGACCGAATGCATGACTTGGGTTTTCCCATCTGATGCGATGCCTCTCTTCCCTTTTCTATTTATTGATAACAATGATCCTTGGAATTGACGTGGGTGGAACCCATACCGACTCTGTTTTGATGCAGAACGGTAAAATTCTCCGCAAATCGAAAGTCATGACAGACAAGAGTGATTTGCTCAAATCGGTCATGCTGGCGACTCAATCGGTGGCCGAACCGGCCGAAATAAAACAATTGCGACGCATCGTCTTAAGCACCACGATTTCGACCAATGCCGTGGCCCAACATCAGCTCGACCCGGTCGGCCTGATCGTCATGAGCGGACCAGGCGTGTCGCATCGGGATTTGCCGCTCAGCGACAAGTCATCGTATATCGCCGGCTACATGAACCACCGCGGCGTCGAAGCCGAAAGCGTCGATGAAGACGAAATTCTCGCGCTCAAAAAACACTTTGCCGCCGCAGGCATCGAACACGTCGGCGTGGTCGGCAAATTTTCGACGCGCAGCCCGGAACACGAATTAACGGTGCAAGCGCTGCTTAATGGTCAGACCAAGCATGTGACGGTGGGCCACCAATTGTCGGGCGCGCTCAATTTCCCGCGCCGTATTTCGACTGCCTACCTGAACGAAGCGATCTGGCGTCTGCACAGCGGCATGGCCGACCAGCTTGGCGCCTACATGCAACAACTGGGCATCGATGTGCCGCTATACATCCTCAAGGCTGACGGTGGCACCATCGACGTCGAGCAATCGCGCCACTATCCGGTGCAAACCATTCTGTCCGGCCCGGCTGCGACCATCATGGGCGTGTTGCCGTTTATAGCGACAGACAAGGATTCCGTCTCGATCGACGTCGGCGGCACCACAACCGATATCGCCCTGTTTGCCGATGGCGCGCCGTTGCTCGAACCGAAAGGGGTGCAAATCGAAGAACACAAAACGCTGATCCGCGGCCTGTTGACCCATTCGATCGCCGTCGGCGGCGACAGCCACGTGCGCGTGATCGACAAACAACTCGTCATCGGCCCTGAACGCCGTGGCTCGGCGATGGCGTTCGACGGCCCGGTCCCAACGCCGACCGATGCGATGATTGTGCTCGGTCTGGCCGCTATCGGCGACAAGGCCAAGGCCTTGGCAGCGATGACCGCGCTGGCCGCCGAACTGGACCAGACGCCGGAACAAACCGCCAATGCCATCATGCGCCAGGCCTGCGAAACGATTGCCGCCAAAGTGCGCAGCATGATTGCCGAAGTCAACAGCAAGCCGGTCTACACGATTCACGAAATGCTCGAAGGCAAAGAGCTGGCGCCGACCGAAGCGATCATCGTCGGCGGCCCGGCCCCGTATCTGGCCAAGCATGTCGGCCAGTTGCTGAACATGGCCGTAGTCGTGCCGGAAAACTCGGACGTCATCAATGCCAGCGGCGCAGCGATGGCGCGCACCACGGTCGAATTGACGCTGATGGCCGATACCGAAGAGGGCATCATGACGATTGCCGAAGCAGGCCTGCAGACTGATATTCCAAGGAATTTTACGATGGCCGATCTGGTCGCCGTCGGCCGTGAACGGCTCGAACAGATCGCCCGTATCGCCGGCGCACAGGAATCGGATCTGGAAATCGAAGTGGCGGACAGCCAGACGTTCAACGTCATCCGCAACTCGGCCACGACCGGCAAAAACATTCGGGTCAGATTACAGATCAAACCCGGACTGACCAAACACGCATCACAGTAAGAGAGAACATCCGTGAAAAAGAAAACCGGACTGGTATTTTTCCCCGCATTTGACTACGCGATTTCGCCTACCCATCCTGAACGCGAAGAGCGGCTGCTCTATACGCAAGACCAGGTCAATGAAGAAGGCTTGCTCGACTTCGACAACATCGTCGAATTCAAGCCCGATCTGGCCACGCCGGCAGACATCCAGCGCGTGCACTTCTGCGTGCCCGGCATCGATGAAATCGTCCATGCCTCGCACCTGATCGCGGTCGGCGGCACGCTGACGGCGGCCGACAAGGTCATGCAAAAAGAAGTCGACAATGCCTTTGCGCTGGTGCGGCCCTGCGGCCACCATTCGATGCGCGTCGTGCACGGCACGCGCGGCTTTTGTACGCTGAACATGGAAGCGATCATGGTCGAGTACATCCGCCACAAATACGGTGAAAGCAACGGCATCAAGAAAATCGCCATCGTCGATACCGATTGCCACCATGGCGACGGTTCGCAAGACATCTTCTGGCACGATCCGAATACGCTCTTCATTTCGATGCATCAGGATGGCCGCACGCTGTACCCGGGTTCCGGCTTTCCAGATGAAATGGGCGGACCGAATGCATACGGCATGACCATTAATCTGCCGATGCCGCCGGACACCTGCGAAGAAGGTTTTTTATACGTGCTCGACGAAATCGTCATGCCCATCCTGGCTGAATTCCAGCCCGATCTGATCATCAATTCGGCCGGTCAGGATAATCACTATTCCGATCCGATCACGAACATGAAATTTACCGCGCAAGGTTATGCGATCTTGAACGACCGGCTCAAACCCGACATCGCCGTACTCGAAGGCGGCTATTCGATCGAAAGCGCGCTGCCGTATATCAACACCGGCATTATTCTGGCGATGGCCGGCATGGATTATTCGCAAATTCGCGAACCCGATTACGATGCCGAAGACCAGATCCAGCCGGCGCACATTACCGCCTATCTTGAAAAGCTCAAGGAAGTCACACTCAGCCGATGGGCGAACCGCCATGCCTTGCGCAATCAGGCCTATGCCGAAAAAGCGTTCCATACGCGTTCGAGCCAGATTTATTACGACACGGCCGGCATTCGCGAATCGCAAACGGAAACCGTGCGCACCTGCAGCGATTGCGGCGGCGCTGTCACGATCGAATCACGCGCTGATACCGGCAGCCATGGCCACGTCTTTGCGGTGCAGATTCCACGCTATGCCTGCGAACCGTGCCGTACCTGGGCCGAAGCGCAATTCGACGCAGCCGACACGCGCAAGTATTCACAAGTTTTATTGCAGGATAAGGACAACGATTTGTATAGCGAGAAATAAGCGGGCTAGCGGCGCCAGGGGCATAAGGATTAAGAATAGGATCCAGGAAATATACTAAAGTTAGGATGGAATTAAAATTCACTCGAGGATTTGTATCTAATAGCGCAGTAATGCTGTTCAGTTACCGTGAAAGCGGCTTGGCATGCGGAATATTATTGGCGGCCGTGGTCTGTTATTCAGGATTTTTTCGGAGATTGCCCCTTAGCGCAGCGCTTTGCCCGGCTGCCGTGGCCTTCCCCAGGTCGACAGGGCCTTTTACGCCCCGGGGAAGGCCACGGCAGCCGGGCAAAGCGCTGCGCTAAGGGGCACGTTCACGTAT